>NZ_JAUNHL010000049.1 GCF_030523955.1 Neisseria sp. | reverse complement strand
AGCCTGGTTAGCGCATCTGCTTTGGGAGCAGAGGGTCGTGAGTTCGAATCCCACCGCCCCGACCACCCGAAAAGCCCGATAAAATGGCACGAAAGAGCCGGGCAAGGTAAAGCGCCCGTAGCTCAACCGGATAGAGCACCGGCCTTCTAAGCCGGGGGTTACAGGTTCGATTCCTGTCGGGCGTGCCAAAAATTGCCGAATATTATGTTTCAGTTTTCATGTGGTGGCTGTAGCTCAGTTGGTAGAGCCCCGGATTGTGATTCCGGTTGTCGTGGGTTCGAGCCCCATTAGCCACCCCATTATTCAAAACCCGCTTCAGTTTGAAGCGGGTTTTTACATTGCCGCCAAAGTGTATGCCTGTCTGAATTGTGTCCGCCGTAGTGCTTCGGTATGATGGGCATCATTGTAAAACCGCATAAGCACACTATATGGTGTGTATGTCATTCTTTTCAGAAAGAAGTTTTATTATGCAAGATTGGTCATTGCCTGATTTCGAACAAAAAATCTGCCCGCCCGAAGAACTGGCAGAAAAAATCGCCGCACTGCCGCGGCCTTTGGTGTTTACCAACGGCTGTTTCGATATTCTGCACCGCGGTCATGTAACTTATCTGGCGCAGGCGCGTTCGGCGGGTGCTTCCATGGTGCTGGCGCTCAACACCGATGCATCGGTGAGGAGGCAAGGGAAGGGCAGTGACCGACCGATTAATACCTTGGCCAATCGTGCCGCCGTGGTGGCGGCGTTGGGTTGTGTGGATTTGGTGACTTGGTTTGACGAAGATACGCCGGCCGGTTTGATTGAGGCGGTAAAGCCCGATATTTTGATTAAAGGCGGGGATTGGCCGGTTGAAAAAATAGTTGGTTCGGCAGAAACGCTGGCACGTGGCGGCCAAGTGTTTTCGATTCCGTTTCTGCATCAGACCTCGACCACGCAAACGCTGGCTAAAATCCGTGCGGCAGAAAAACAGGGGTCATGATGCATCCGATGCATTGGAAGCTGTTGGCACGTTTGGCGGACGGTGAAGCGCATCATGTGCGCACACTCAGTCCGTATGTCGGCGTAAAGCCGCAACAGCTCAACGGCTTGTGGCAGCAGATGCCGACGCATGTGCGCGGCTTACTGCGCCAGAACGACGGTTATTGGCGTTTGGTGCGGCCGTTGGCGGTGTTTGATGAAACCGGCTTGCAGCAGCTGGCGGTCGGTTTTGATGCGCGCTTGGTGCACGAATGCACGTCCAGTAACGATTTGTTGCTGGCGGATGCGCGTAGCGAAAATGCGGCGGTGCACCGCCGTTTGTATGTTGCGCACAGCCAGAGCAAAGGCCGGGGCCGTCAAGGCAAAAGCTGGCAGAGCCGCTTGGGCGAATGTTTGATGTTCAGCTTGGGCTGGACTTTCGATAAGACGCAGGCCGAATTGGGGCCGCTGGCGCTGGTGTGCGCATTGGCTTGCCAACGTGCTTTGCAACAGCAAGGGCTGGCCGCGCAAATCAAATGGCCGAACGATTTGGTGGTCGGTGGTGACAAACTCGGCGGTATTTTGATTGAAACCGTGCGCAGCGGTGGGCGGACCCATGCCGTTATCGGTATCGGCATCAATTATGTGTTGCCTAAACAAGTGGAACAAGCAACATCGGTGCAGGCTGCTTTTCAGACAGGCATAGCTCCTTCGGCGGCAACCGTATTGCAATCGGTATTGCAACAGTTGGCGCAACTGCTGCCGCAGTTTGCCGAATCGGGTTTTGCACCGTTATTGGCAGAATATCAAGCGGTACACCGTGATCAAGGGCGCTCGGTTTCTTTGTTTAAAGACGGTAAAGTGCAATTTGAAGGACGGGCTGTCGGTGTGACCGCGCAAGGTGCATTGAAGCTGCAAACCGCTGACGGCGAACGTGAAGTGGTGAATGGTGAAGTCAGTTTGCGGCCGAAAGAGAAGCTTCAAACAACGGTGGCGGAAGCGAAAACACGTTATTTGCTGCTGGACGGCGGAAATAGCCAGCTGAAATGGGTGTGGGTGGAAAACGGCGTGCTCGGACCAGTGGAGCGTGCACCTTACCGCGAACTTGCGCCCTTGGGAGAGGCGTGGCGGCAACATGGTTCAGCTGCAGACAGTATCATCGGCTGTGCCGTGTGCGGTGAAGCCAAAAAAGCACTGGTGGCGGCCCAATTGCCGAAAGAAATCGTTTGGCTACCTTCAATGCCGCAAGGCTTGGGCGTACGCAACCATTACCGTAATCCGGCGGAGCACGGAGCCGACCGTTGGTTTAATGCCTTGGGCAGCCGGCGTTTTACCCAAAACGCTTGTGTGGTCGTAAGCTGTGGTACGGCAGTTACTGTCGATGCGTTGACGCATGACGATCATTATCTGGGCGGCACCATCATGCCCGGTTTTCATTTGATGAAAGAGGCGATGGCCTTGAAAACCGCCAACCTTAACCGTCCCATCGGCAAGGTTTATGCTTTCCCGACCACCACCTCTAACGCGCTGGCCAGCGGTATGATGGATGCGGTGTGCGGTTCGATTTTGCTGATGCATAGCCGCTTGCAGGAAAAAACGGGCGAAGGGCAGCCGGTGGATGTGGTGTTGACCGGCGGCGGTGCGGCCAAAGTGGCGCTTAACCTGCCGCAATCGTTTATTTTAGACAATACAGTTAAAATCGTAGATAATCTCGTACTTTATGGTTTGTTGAACTGGGTAGAGCAAGCATGAAATGGCTGTTCGCCATTCTGGTGGCATTAAATATAGTGGTGTTCGGCATCACCATGGTGATTCTGCTGGACGATAAGCGGGGGGGTGATCCGGTGCAAGCGTCGGCGGCGCCGGTCAGCGCGCCGGTGCACGAGCTAGTAACGCCGACAACTGCGCTCGCTCCGGCAGCTTCAGCGGCTTCCGCTGCTTCGTTGGATTGGTTGAAAACCGGCAGCCGTACCGGTGTTGCCGAACCGAAAATCGATGAAAATGTAATACCGAATGTGCCGACGCCGGAACAGTTGCTCGCAAAAGAAAAAGAGCGCTTGGAACGAGAGAAGAAGCTGCAGGCGGAAAAGTTGAAGAAAGAACGCGAGGCGCAGGCGAAAAAGAATGAGGCCAGTGCCAGCGATTATGTACCGGCCCAGTCCAATCAGACTGCCTGTACCCGTTCCGCCAGCGTAACCCTGCCGGAAGACGATTACCACCGCATCAAAGGCTTATTGGCACAATGGCCGCACGCAGCCAGCCGTACGGTCGAGCGCCGTGAGGGCGAGGCGAAGAAAACGGTGAAATACAATGTATGGACGCCGATTCAGGTGGATGCACAAGCGCAGTTGGACGACTTGAGTGCCAAAGGTTTCAGCGGCGCTCTGAGCGGCGGCGGTATTGTGGTCGGCACTTATAACGACCGTGCTGCGGCGCAGGCGATGCTGGGCAAATTGCAGGCTGCTGGGTTTAGCGCACAGTTGCGCGAGCAGTCGTCGGGCGGCAGCGAAGCACTCAGCGTCGCGAAAATGCGGGTGGTGTTCGGCAGCGTGGATGAGAGCGGTTTGCAATCGATTCAGAAAATCGTTGCCCCTTACGGTAAATTGCAACGTGGTAACTGCCGCTAACGAAGTATGGGTTTCTTTATAAAAAATGCCTGTCTGAAAACTTTTCAGACAGGCATTGTTATTGGATTTTCAGGAAAAATAAGATTTCCCGTTATCAATCATTTATTGCGGACGGCAAGCGATTTGGTAGTTGACGTCGGTATTGTCGTCCAAGCGGTAGATTTTGGTCAGCGGATTGTAGGTCATCCCTTTGCTGTCGATTACATCCAGGCCAGCTTGGCGGCACATGCGGGCGAGTTCGGCGGGGGTGATGAATTTCTGCCAATCGTGGGTGCCGCGCGGTACCAAACCCAGCAGGTATTCGGCGCCGACAATGGCGTGGGCATAGGATTTGGGATTGCGGTTTATGGTGGAGAAAAATACCATGCCGTCGGGCTTCACCAGTTCGGCGCAGGCTCGGATGATGGCGGCGGGGTCGGGTACGTGTTCCAGCAGTTCCATGCAGGTAACCACATCGAAGGCGTGCGGCATTTCTTCGGCCAGCTCTTCCACTCGGATGTGGCGGTAGCTGATGTTGCCGACATTTTCTTCCAAGGCGTGCAGTTTGGCGATTTTCAGGGATTTTTCCGCCATATCGATGCCGGTAACTGCGTCGGCACCGAGCTTGGCCATGCTCTCGGAAAGAATGCCGCCGCCACAGCCGACGTCCAATACGGTTTTGCCGGCCAAACCGGCGTGGCCGTCGATATAGCCCAAGCGCAGCGGGTTGATGTCGTGCAAGGGTTTGAATTCGCTGGTTTTGTCCCACCATTTGTGGGCAAGGCGGCTGAATTTGTCGATTTCGGCGGCGTCTACGTTGGCGCTATCGTGTGTTTCGGTATTCATGATGATCTCGTGGGTTTTTGAACGGTAGATAAGGTATTTTATCTCAAAATACCGGTTTACTCTGATTATGCCTGTCTGAAAAATGTTTTCAGACAGGCATTCGAATGAAAGAAGCGGTTAGATACGTCGCTGTAAAGCGAAAACCACGCCTTTGCTGCGCGGGCGGTTGCCTTGCCATAAGGTTTGCCAGCCGTCTGCGGGAGCGTCTTTTTCATGGATTTTTACCAAGCGGTAGCGACAGCTGCTGCTTTGGCTGTCGGCTAACAGCCGCACGCCGCTGTATTGCGCCCAAGCCAGGCGGGCCTCATGCTCTTGGGCGGCAATGGCTATGCAGGCGCTGCCATTGGTGACTTCGGCAGGCGCGGCGGCGAGCATTTGTTGTACCACCGGCTTATAGCTTTTGGCGGCATCCAGCCAGGGTAGGAATAAGGTCATCATCAATGCCCACACCAAGGTGGCGCCGGCTGCCCAGTTGGTCACCGCCTGACGGCCTCGGATGCGCTTGCGGGTAATCGCAAACAGCCAAACGGGGGTGAACAACAGGGCAACTGTCATGGGTATCGGATCGATATCGCTGACATAATACGGGCTGAAATAGGCGGCACGTTCGGCCAGTTTGGCTGGCCAGCCGAAGTTCATCGCGAAGAACCCCAGCCACAAAAAGGCAGCGGCCAAGCCGAAAGTCATGATGCCGAACCAGTTGAGGAAGGCGCCGGCTCCGCGACGCAGGTTATCGAGTTTGGCGGCGCCCAGCAGAGCCAGCGGCGGCAGTATCCACACCAAATTATCTTGATGGGTTTGCGGATTAGCGGCCAGCAGCAAACCGGTTTCCACCAGCCATGCCGCCGCCAACGGCACCCAAGCTTCTTTTGCCGGCTCGCAACGGCTGAGCGTCCACAGGGCCAGCGGCCAAGCGGGAAAGGCAAACCACAACAGGTTTTTCAGATAATAGCCGGCACTAAAGCCGAGCTGGAAATCGGCTGTTCCGCCGAAGCTGCCGAAGGCGTGATGCAGCCGCCAGATTTCGAAGACTTCGGGGTCGGAGCGGAAAAGCGCCATCGGGTAGATCAGCATCAGCGGCAGAGCGACCACCAAGGCTCCAAGCAGGGAAATATAATAGCGCTTGGTTTGCCATAGCGGGCTTGCCAACAAGGAAATGGCTGTCAGCAGCAGGGCAAGCGGCAGCAGATAGCCGGCCGACCAAGCCAGCATCGCCCAACCCAAGCCTAAAACCAATGAGGCCATGATTACCCGCCGGCGTGCCAGCGAAAAGCCGTATAGCACCAGGCTGAGTGAGGCAAATTGAACCGACATGCCGTCAAGCAGATGGCCGGCGGCCATCAAGCCGGCCGAGCCGATGAGAATCAGCACCACACTGCGCCCTTGATGGCGGCCCAGCAGGTTGAAACCGGCGGCACCGCAGGCGGTTAGGCCGATGGCGGTGAATAATACGCTGGCAAAGCGGGCGGCCGAGAAGGAATCGGCGATGTGCGGTGAAAGCAGTTGGCGGAAGGCGCCGGCTACCCAGAAATAAACGGGCGAAACGGTAAGCAGCGGCTCGCCCAATACGGTGGGGATCCAAGTTTTACCGCCGTTGAGCATTTCGTCGACGGCGGCGCTGATGGCCGGCTCGCTATGCCATAAACCATGTGAAAACACGCCCGGCCACAACCAGGCGAATACCAATAACAGCAACAGCCAAGGCTTTTCGTAAGTCGGTGCCAGCGGCCGGCGGTCGGGCGGTAAATAAGTCAGCATGGGTTTTCAGACAGGCATTGGTGAAGCTGTTTAGTTTAGCAGGATTGGGCGGTGGGATAAACTGTGGGACGCTCAAGCGGTGGGCGAAGTGCGGTGTATGGTTGGGAATGTGCGTAAAAAAAGACCGCATAAGCGGTCTTTTCGTTTGCAAAGTCCAATACAAATTAACGTTTGAACATATTGCCGTATTTTTGGTTGAATTTGTCCACACGGCCGGCGGTATCGACGATTTTTTGTTTGCCAGTGTAGAACGGATGGCATTCGGAGCAAACCTCGATATTGAAGGCTTCTTTGGCCATGGCGGATTTGGTAACGAACTGGTTGCCGCAAGAGCAGGTAACCGTTACGTCGTGGTAATCGGGATGGATACCTTGTTTCATGATCATTTCCTTTTGGTTAGCGGGCATAGGGGTTGTGCCTATGCTTCGGGTTAAGCGAAGAATTATAACAGGATTTTTGTTCCCAAACAAGAACAAGCTTAAGCCGTTTCCGCTTGGTCGTCGGGCGCAGAGGACGGCTGATTTTCGCCGTTCCACGGTGCCACCCAGAACAGTAATAACATGCCGGGTACGCCGAGAATGAAACACAGCCAGAAAAACGGTACGTAACCCAGCCATTCGATTAAATAACCGGTGGTGGCGTTGATAAAGGTGCGTGGTACGGCGGAGAGGCTGGTAAAGAGCGCGAGTTGGGTGGCGGTGAAGGCGGGATTGGTTTCGCGCGCCATATAAGCCACGAATGCGGCGGTGCCCAGCCCGACGCCGACGGCTTCGGCGGCAATCACGCCGGCCAGCATCCAGCGTTCGGCGGCACCGATAGCCGGAAAGGGGCCGGCAGCGGCCAGCCAGGCGAAGCCTAGAATGGTAACGAGTTGTACCAAGCCGAACAACCAAAGCGCTTTGTTGATGCCCAGCTTCAGCATCCAGATGCCGCCGATGATGCCGAAAATCACGGCGGGCCACAAACCGGCGTTTTTGGCGATTAGGCCGATATCGGATTTGCTGTAGCCCATATCCAGGTAAAACGGGGTGGCCAAGGCGGTGGCCATGCTGTCACCGAGTTTGTAAAAGAAAATGAAGGCCAGCACCATCAATGCCTGCCGAACGCCTTTTCGGCCGAAGAATTCGTTGAACGGTTCGACCACGGTTTGGCGCAGGGTTTTGGGGGCGGCATCGGGCAGCTTGGGCTCGTAGGCCAGAAACAGGGTCATAAACAGGCCGGGCAGCATGAATAGTGCGGTGATGATGAAGACTTGGTTCCACGGCATAATGTCGGCCAGAATCAAGGAAAGGGAGCCGGGTATCAGCGAGGCGATTCGGTAGGCGTTTACATGAATGGCGTTACCCAGGCCCAGCTCGTTATCGGGCAGGATTTCGCGGCGGAAGGCATCGAGTACGATGTCTTGGCTGGCGGAGAAGAAGGCGACCACCAGCGACAAACCCATGATCACGGGCATATGCTGGCCGGGATTGAGGAAGGCATATGCGGCCAAGGCCAGCAGCAAGCCGATTTGGGTGACCAGCATCCAGCCGCGCCGGCGGCCGAGAAACGGCAGGCGTACGGCGTCCATCAAGGGCGACCAGATGAATTTCCAAGTAAACGGCAGGCCGATCAGGGCAAAGAGGCCGATGGTTTTCAAATCGATCTGTTCGCTGCGCAGCCAGGCGGGAACGAGGTTGATCAGAAAATAGAGCGGCAGGCCGGAGGTAAAGCCGGTAAAAATACAAATCAGCATCCGGCGGGTGAAAATCTGTTGCCAGATGCTGGGGGAAGTGGTTTGCATAACAGCGTCCTGTAAGGTACCGTTGGCGTGCTTCGCAAAGAGCGGGCGGTACTGAAATGCCTGTCTGAAAACATCAGGCCGGGGTAAACAAAGGCCTGTATTGTATATCAATATCTGTTTGTGCAGTCTTTTTTCAGACAGGCATACGCTGCCGATGGAACCGAGGGGCATGACAGTGTATTGTTACTGCGGCTGCCTTGCCCTACAATAGCCTCTTTTTTGTTCAACCTACATTCGGGAGCAATCATGTTGCAAACCAATCAATATTTCGATGGCGCGGTGGTTTCCATTGTGCTGCAAACCGAAAACCTGCCGGCCACCGTCGGCGTGATGCAGCCGGGTAGTTATGAATTCGGCACCAGCGAGTTTGAAACAATGAAGGTGATCAGCGGTGAGTTGACGGTTAAACTGCCGGGCAGCGAGGAATGGCAGACGTTTGCCGAGGGCGAAACGTTTACGGTGGCGGCCAATCAGAAATTCCAAGCGAAAGTGGGCGTGGATACCGCTTATTTCTGCACTTACGGCGAACCGGAGGCTTAAGTTCCGGTTGTCGGGAACACAATGCCTGTCTGAAAATGTTTTCAGACAGGCATTGTTTTAACGGTATGGGGTTTGTCGGGTTACAACTGGCGGTCTGAGACCTTTGCAAAATTCTTTTCGATACCTGAAAACACGTGCGTCATACTCGGGCTTGACCCGAGTATCTGCTTTTTCTTTCAATACAAAAAGATGCTCGGGTCAAGTCCGAGCATGACGAGACATCAATCAATTCGGGATTAAAAAGTATTTTGCAAAGGTCTCAGCCTGTCTGAAAAAAAGTTTTCAGACAGGCTTCATTGGTGTTTTACTCGCTATCATCGGACTCCTGTGCGGCTTGCCGATCGATTGCAGAAGCGGCGGCCAAACCCAAATGGGCGCTTTCTTGTGCTTGCTCCGTCAAGGTTTTGTCCAACTGTTTGCTGGCTTTCACGCCCAACTGCCGCAGTTTTTGTGCGCGGGTGACCAAGTTGCCGCGGCCTTCGGAAAGTTGTTTGAAGGCGGCCTGGTATTGGCTTTGCGCCTGTTCGAGGTTTTTGCCGACGCTCTCGAAGGTTTGGATGAAACCGACGAATTTGTCATACAGTTTGCCGCCTTCTTCGGCGATGGTGAGCGCGTTTTGGTTTTGCTGTTCGTTGCGCCAGATGTTGGCGACGGTGCGCAAGGTTGCCAGCAGGGTGCTGGGGCCGACCAGCATGATGCGTTTGTCGAAGCATTCTTGAAACAGGCTGTGGTCGTGTTGCAATGCCAGCAGGTAGGCCGGCTCGACCGGAATAAACATGAAGACGAAATCCAGCGTGTTTACACCGTCAAGCTCGCTGTATTGCTTGAGCGACAGGCTTCTGATGTGGCTGCGCACGCTGGCGGTGTGGGCGGCCAGTTCGCGCTCGGCCTCTTCGGGCGTTTGCGCCTGGGTGTAGCGGATATAGGCGGTGAGCGAGACTTTGCTGTCGATGATGATTTGTTTGTGGTCGGGCAGGTTGACCAATACGTCGGGTTGTAAACGGCGGATGCTGCCGTCTTCCTCCTGCCGCGAGGCGGCGGCTTGTACGATATATTCGCGACCTTTCACCAAGCCGGAATTTTCCAATACGGTTTCCAAAATCATTTCGCCCCAATTGCCTTGGCTTTTGTTGCGGGTACCGGCTAAGGCGTCGGTAAGCGCTTTGGCGTCCGTGTGCAATTGTGTATTGAGGGCTTGCAGGCGTTTGAGCTCGTTCTCCAGCGTGAGCCGCTCTTTAGCTTCTTTTTCGTAGGTGTTTTGCACAAGCTCGCTGAATTTGCCCATACGCTCGTTGAGCGGACTGAGCAGGCGATTGATGCTTTCTTGATTGTGTTCGGTAAAACGCTTGCTTTTTTCTTCCAGAATGTTGTTGGCGAGGTTTTGGAATTGGTCGGCCAGGCTCTGGCGCACTTCGGTCAGTTGCGCCAGTTTTTCGGCATGGGCGCGTTGTTCTTCGTTTAGCCGGGTCTGCAGGCGCTCGTTGTGTACTTGCAGTGCAGTTTGTTGTTGTTGCAGGGCTTGGTAGTCTTCTTTCAGACAGGCATATTCGTTTTCGCGGCTTTGGAAATGGAGAATCTGCTGTTCGGCGGCGCTGAAACGGCTGTGCAGCTGTTGGGCCTCTTGTTGCAGCTCGGTTAGCCGGTTGCGGCTTTGCGCCAATTCTTCACGCAGCAGCGGCAGTTGGCGGTTGGTGGTTTCGGAGATGGTGAGCTGTTGCAGTGCGGCTTGGTGTTCGCGTTGGGCTTCGGCCAGGCTCTGTTGCAGGCTGTCGCGTTCGCGGCGTTGGCGGTTGTGCAGTATCAGCCAAGTGAGAAAAGCGGCGGCCAGTGCGGCCAGAAGAGCAGTGAGCAGCAGGGTGAGGGTGGTGTCGTTCATGGTGGATCAGGCTTAATGGTGGGTATTTGGTGATGAGGGTTTTTGGCGTTTTTTCTGTTTTTTGCTTTTGCTGCCGTAATGACGGAACGGAGCGTGCGGTTTGGGCGCTATCGGCTGGATATGGCGGGCACGTACCGATCGGATGTGTACCAGCATGAAAATCAGTAAGGCAGCGGCCAGTAGCAAGTTAAAAATCAGATAAAACAGCCGGAAGCTTTCGTCTGCCGCCGTCGATGCATTTTGCCGCCAGCCGCAATCGGCATCAAACAGGCAGCCGTAAGCATCGTATAAATTCCAGAAGAATACGGCGGCTGCGAAAATAAATGCGGGGGTAAACAGTTTTTTCAACATATTATTTTCCTGTCGTCATGCTTGGTGCGCATGGCTTGCGATATGCCTGTCTGAAAATATAAACGGCGACCGATCGGTATGCTTGCGGTATCATACGCTAATTTGGGTAAAGATAGGGATAGACTATGACAGGGTTCTGGCAGGCGGTGGTGTTTGCCGTCGAGGTTTTGCTACCCAGTGTTTTGATGATGTTGCTGGGTTGGTTTTTGGGCAGAACCCGGCAGATAGACCAACAGTTTAGTGCGCAGGCCTCCAAGCTGGTGTTTAACTACGGGCTGCCGCTGCTGCTGTTTACCAATCTGTACGGCAACGATATCCAATACCAGCAGCAGGCGGTGCTGTTGACGGCAGGCATTGTGTCTACGCTGATTCTGTTTCTCGGCGCGGAACTTTACGCTATGCGCTTTGTGCCGGATATCCGCGATAAAGGCGTTTTTGTGCAGGGCGTATTCCGCAGCAATATGGGCATTATGGGCTTGGCTTTCGTGCAGAATGCCTACGGTAATGCAGGCTTGGCCGCCGGTGCGGTGTATCTTGGGGTGGTTACCATTTTCTTTAATATTCTGGCGGTCATTACGCTGAGCCGTTCGGCTACCGCCACGATGGGGCAGAAATTAAAAACCGTCGGTAAAAAAATCCTCACCAATCCGCTGATTGTGGCGATTGTATTGGCTTTGACGCTGCAACAGCTAAAGGTGGAGGTGCCGGAAGTGCTGTTGGCTACCGCCGGCCATATCGGCCATATTTCGCTGCCGCTGGCGTTGATTTGCGCCGGTGCTACTTTTAATGTGCGCGGTATCCGTTTCTCGGATTTGGCTCTGCACGCCAGCATCGGCCGCTTGGTGGTGGCTCCGGTGGTGGCGATATTGACCGGCCTGACCTTCGGCCTGACCGGCATCCCGTTGGGCGTTATCTTTCTGATGACCGCTACGCCGGTTGCCGCCGCCAGCTATGTAATGGCGCGTGCGATGGGTGGCAATGAAGTGATGGCGGCCAATATTATCGGCATTACGACGCTGGGCGCACTTTTGCCGGCGGCCGCAGGAATTGTATTGTTGCGCAGCTTGGGCTGGATGTGATATCTGCGTAAACAGAAAAAGCTGCCGGGCGAAAAAGCCGGCAGCTTTTGAATTTTTCGGATGTAGGCAAAACAGCTGCAATACGGTTTCAGACAGGCATACCGTCGCCCGAAGCCTCCGGCACTTGTTCTTGATATCGGGTAAACCACGTGCCGACCACTTCGTTGACTTCCTCGATGCCTTGCTTTTTCAGGCTGGAAAACAGCTGTACCGAAACCTCTTGACGTTCCATAAACGGTTTTAACGATTTTTTGACAGAAGACAAGGTTTTAATCTGGTCGTTCTTGGATAATTTATCGGCTTTCGAAAGCAAAATATGTACCGGCCGGCCGGTTTGGGCGAAAAAGTCCAGCATCCTGATGTCCAACGGTTTAAGCGGATGACGGCAATCCATAATCAGAATCAGGCCGATTAACTGGCGGCGGGTTTGCAGATAATCGCCCAGCAATTCCACCCAATGGCGGCGCACCGCTTCGGGTACTTCCGCGTAACCGTAGCCGGGCAAATCAACCATAAATTCGCCGTTGGCCAGCTCGAAGAAATTAATATGCTGGGTGCGCCCCGGCGTTTTCGAAACATAGGCTAAGCGCACATGATTGCATAGCGTGTTGATGGCGCTGGATTTGCCCGCATTGCTTCGTCCGACAAAAGCGATTTCGGCACCGGTATCGGGCAAATCTTTCAAATGATTGACGGTAGTGAAAAATTTGGCGTTTTGAAATAAGTTCATGGCTATGGAAAAATACTGTAAATTTAGTATAGAATAGCATGTTTAAAGAACGACCGGTTCGGTCAGCCGCAAATAAAAGCGGTGATGAATACAAATTTTAAAGGGTATTGCGGCTTGCAATGCTGTCCTTCAGGAGCACTTCATGAAACGTATGACTTTGTTGACGCTGTCCGTATTGGCAGCCGGTGTGGTCGGCGCTGCCCAACCGAAAGCGGATGTTGCCAAAGGCAAAGAAATCGCCAATAACCTCTGCGCATCCTGTCATAATATTGACGGTAACAGCGGTATTGCATCCTATCCCCGCTTGGCCGCACAACTCCCCAACTACATCGAACGCCAGGTACACGACATCAAAGACGGCAAACGTGCTTGGGGTCAAGCCGCCGCCATGCGTGTTTCTGCCGGTATCAGCACGCTGACACCCGAGCAAATCCGTGACGTATCCGCTTATTTCGCCTCGCAAGCGCCGAAACCGGGCGAAACCAATCCTAAGGAAAATCCGGAATTGGGCGCGAAAATCTATCGCGGCGGCATTGCCGAGAAGAAAATCCCCGCTTGTATGTCTTGCCACGGCCCCAACGGCGCGGGCATGCCCGGCGGCGGTACCGCTATTTTGGCCTTCCCGCGCTTGGGCGGCCAGCACAAAGGTTACATCGTTGAACAAATGAAAGCCTTCCAAAGCGGCCAGCGTGAAAACAGCATCATGGCCGATATCGCCAAGCGCATGACCGAAGAGGAAATGAATGCGGTCGGCAACTTTATCCAAGGCTTACATTGATAGCGGATTGGCGCTCATTCGTCGCAAAATCAACCGCCCGCGCGTTTAACGTGCAGGCGGTTTGTTTTTTATAGTAGAATCTGTTTTTTCATTTTGCCTGTTGTGGTGTTTTTCAGACAGGCATTTCGTTTGTTTTGAAGCGTGATATTTGATGCCGGCGGGGGATTTTTAAGATATCCGTAAGCTTGGCTCTGTAAAAGATCATCATCAAATGCCCGGTTGCGAGCGGGCGGAAAATATTTTTGTACCTATGACGACAAATACGAAAAAAACACCGTTGATACGCCGCCACGGATTTGCCTTTTTCAGTTCGATGCGCTTTGCCGTTTCGCTGTTGTGCGTACTCGGCATTGCTTCGGTTGTCGGCACGGTATTACAGCAAAACCGCCCGATGGCGGACTATGTGGTGAAATTCGGCCCGTTTTGGTCGGAAATCTACCGTTTTCTCGGCCTTTATGATGTTTATGCCTCGGCTTGGTTTGTGCTGATTATGTTGTTTCTGGTGATCAGCACCGGATTGTGTTTGTGGCGCAACATCCCGCCTTTTATGCGTGAGATGAAGTCTTTCCGCCTCAAGGCCAGCGCACAATCGCTTGCGGCCATGCGCCATAGTACCGTGATGGAAAATGCGCCGCCGCCGGAGGTGGCCGAGCGTTATCTGGCGGTGCAGGGGTATACCAGTAAGCGTGTGGAACGTGAGGACGGCTCTTTGCTGATTGCGGCCAAAAAAGGGTCGATGAACAAATGGGGTTATATTTTCGCCCACTTGGCGATAATCGTGATTTGCTTGGGCGGACTGATAGACAGCAATCTGCTGCTTAAGATCGGCATGCTCACCGGCAAGATCGTGCCTGATGCCACGTCGATGTTTGCGAAGGATTTCAAACCCGAAAGCACGCTGAGCGCGAATAATCTTTCTTTTCGCGGTGATGTAAATATCATTGAGGGGCAAACGGTAGACGTGGTTTTTTTGAATGCAGACAAAGGCATGCTGGTACAGGATTTGCCGTTTCAGGTTAAGCTGAAAAAATTCCATATTGATTTTTATAACAACGGTATGCCGCGCGATTTCGCCAGCGATGTGGCGGTGACCGATAAGAAAACCGGTAAAGTCATCGAAGAAACCATACGGGTTAACCACCCGCTGACGGTGGACGGCATTACCATTTATCAGGCCAGTTTTGCCGACGGCGGATCCGGGTTGAAATTCAAAGCGTGGGATTTGGCTAATCCGAGCGATCAACCTGCAATGCTTGATGCTAAATCGATGGCGGCTTTCCCGCTGAATATGGGCAAACAGAAATACCAGTTGGAGTTCGACCAGTTTTCCGCATTAAATGTGGAAGACATGGGCGCACCGGCCGAAGAGAAAAAGAAGGGTTTTGCTGAAACACTGAATGATGTGCGGGCGGTAAAACTGCCTAAGCAGTTTACCAATATCGGCCCCTCGATTGTGTTCCGTCTGCGTGATGAAGCCGGTCAGGCAATGGAATTTAAAAACTATATGTTGCCGATTAAGCAGGAGCAGGATTATTTTTATATCACCGGCGCGCGCGCCGGCCTGGATCAGCAATATCGCTGGTTACGGATTCCGGTGGATGAAAAAGGCAGTATCCAAAGTTTTATGCAACTGCGGTCGCTGCTGAACAACCCTGAAGAGCGTGCGGCGGCAGTGGCGCTGGCATTGGCGGGTACGCCCGAAGAGGTGCGTCCTAATTTCGGCAAGGCGGTGGAAAACAGTCTGCTGGCGTTTGCGCAAGGCGGCTTCCCGGCAATTGATGAGTTCATTGGCAAAGCTTCGCCGCCGGAAGATCATCAGAAAATGAAAGAGTATTTTTATCAGATTATTTTCGGGGCGGTGAATGCGGTGTTGGAGCAGGGCATGAAAACCGGCAAGATTGAAAAATGGGCACCCAGCGAGGCGCGTAGCCGTTTTATTGCCAACAGCTTGGAGGCTTATTCGGGTTTGAAAGTATTCCCGTCGCCGGTATTGTTGCAGCTTGACGGCTATCAAGAGGTGAAGTCTTCCGGCTTGCAGATGACCAAATCGCCAGGCGCGGGCTTGGTGTATTTCGGCTCGCTGTTGTTGGTATTGGGCACGGTATTTATGTTTTATGTGCGTGAAAAACGCGCATGGTTGCTGTATGACCCGCAGGGCGGGGTGCGGTTTGCGATGTCGGCCAGCCGCAGCGAGCGTGATGTGCAAAAGGAGTTTCCGCAGCACCGGCAGCATTTGGCACAATTGGCAAAGGATTTGAACGATGAATGATGCAGGCAATCAGGCAGCAAGGCTGCCGCAGCATGAATTATTGCAAGAGCGCTCGTTTTGGCGCGGCTTGAAGGCGGCCGACTGGCTGTTTGCGTTGGTGATAGCAGCGGTGGCGGTGGCGGTGCAATTGATGTTGCCGCACCGGATGGACAATTACGAAGTGGCGATATTGTGGGGCAGCGCGGCGATGGCCATCGGCTTGGGTTGGTTTTTCAAACCTTTGCGCTGGTTTATCCCACTGAGCATTGCCTTGGCTTATCTCTCGACGCTGCTTTATGCCGGTGATTATGATAACAACACCAAGTTTTTGCTGAAATATTTCTTAAGCAGCCAGTCGGCGATTATGTGGCAGTGCGCGTTTGTGTTTTTTGCGCTGTTTTGCTATATCGCCGGTGCGGTGGCGGCGGCCAAACAGCAGCAAACCACCAATACGCTATTGGGCATGGGCACGGCTTTTGCCTGGGTATCGGCATTGGCGGGCTTCACCGGCCTGTTGGTGCGCTGGCACGAAAGCTATCTGCTGCGCCCCGATGCCGGCCATATTCCGGTATCCAACCTTTATGAGGTATTCATCCTGTTTATGGTGATTACCGCCGTGATGTATCTTTATTATGAGGGCAAGTTTGCGCTGCAACGCGCCGGTGCGTTTGTGTTCAGCTTTATGGCGGTGCTGGTGGGTTTTGTTTTGTGGTATGTGGTGGCACGCGAGGCGCAGCAGATTCTGCCGCTGATTCCTGCGCTGCAATCGTGGTGGATGAAAATCCATGTGCCGGCTAACTTTATCGGCTACGGCGCTTTTTGTATGGCGGCGATGCTGGGTGTGGCTGAATTGCTGGTGTTGCGCAAAAACGGTGTGCGCTGGCTGCCGGATGCGCAAACCATTGAAGAGGCGATGTACAAAGCGATTGCGGTGGGTTTTCTGTTTTTCACCATTGCTACCATTCTGGGCGCGCTGTGGGCAGCCGATGCCTGGGGCCGCTACTGGAGTTGGGATCCGAAAGAAACTTGGGCGTTTATTGTGTGGCTGAATTATGCGGTATGGCTGCATTTGCGGTTGGTCGCCGGCTGGCGCGGCAAGGTGCTGGCGTGGTGGGCGATTATCGGCTTGTTTATCACGGCGTTTGCTTTTTTGGGCGTGAATATGTTTTTAAGCGGCCTGCATTCTTACGGTACGCTATAAAATATAAATGCCTGTCTGAAAACATGCGTTTGGTGAAAATCCGCCTGATGCTTTCAGACAGGCATTTTTTTGCTTAAAGCCGGTCAAACTGTTACACTATCGTCATTCTTAATTACACAAGGCCTACACGTTCATGAAAGACGGAGAGCAGAAACGCTTGAATTCCCGCCTTTGTGTATGCCCGCCATTCGGCAGCCTGATGTTTGCAGGCTGCTTTTTGTCGTTTTAAACAAGGACAGTCAACATCATGGATCTCAGTTGGTTAGCCGAACCGCAAACGTGGATAGGCTTTGCAACACTGTTGGTTCTCGAGGTCGTACTCGGCATCGATAATTTGGTTTTCGTGGCTATTTTGGCCAATAAAGTAAAACCCGCGCTGCGGGATAGGGCGCGCATCACCGGTTTGGCGCTGGCGGTGGCCATACGCGTTGTGATGTTGGGCTTTATGGCGCACATCATCACGCTTACCCAGCCGCTCTTTACCCTCGGCAGTTTTCCCATATCGGGCAAAGACATCATCATGTTTGCCGGCGGCCTGTTTCTGCTTTACAAGGCGACCACCGAATTGCACGAGCGCTTGGAAGGGCATAATCATTTCGCTGTTGCCGATACGCAGAAAACCCATGTACCGTTTTGGGCGGTAGTGATGCAGATTTTGGTGTTGGACGCCGTTTTCTCGATTGATTCGGTGATTACCGCTGTCGCGATGGTGGATCACATCGTGGTGGCGATGGCTGCCGTGGTGGTGGCGATGACCGTGATGATCGTCGCCAGCAAACCCTTAACCGAGTTTGTTGATAAACGCCCCACTGTGGTGATGCTGTGTTTGGGCTTTTTGCTGATGATCGGTTTCAGCCTGATTGCCGAAGGCTTCCATTACCACATCCCGAAAGGCTATCTATACGCCGCCATCGGTTTTTCCATTCTTATTGAAGTGTTTAATCAAATTTCGCAGAAAAATACCCGCAAAAACGCCTACATCGGCAGTACTTGGCGCCAGCGCACTGCCGAAAATGTTTTGGGCATGATGGGCATACGCGAAAGTATTCTGGCGACCGACGGCGACAAAGCCAATGATAATAAGCATTTCGAAGAAAACGAAAAATCGATGATACGCAGCGTGCTCACGCTGGCCGAGCGCCCGATTATGGGCGTGATGATTCCGCGCCGCGACATCGAGCGGCTCGATATTTCGCAAAGCAAGGAAGAGCAACGCAGCAAATTGCAGGAAACACCGTATTCCCGTCTGTTGGTGGTCGGCAAGGCGGGGGTGGACGAACCTTTGGGCTATATCAATAAAAAAGACTTGTTGGTGCAGCTTTTGGAAGAAGGCGAAATGAACGTGCAAACCGCTTTGCGCCAGCCGCTGATTCTTCCCGACAGCACCACCGCGCTCAATGCGATTGAGTTGTTCCGCAAAAGCAGTGCCGATTATGCGCTGGTGGTGGACGAATTCGGCGCAGTGCTCGGCATGGTGACCATGAAAGATTTGCTGGAAACCATTGCCGGTGAGTTCCCCGAAGAGTTTGAACGCGAGGAAGAGCAGAGCGTACTGGCTGATGAGAACGACGATACGCTAACGGTAGACGGCGCGCTTGAATATGTAGAGCTTGCCCCGCAACTGAACCTGCCGCCGCAAGACGAAGATACCGATTATCATACCGTCGCCGGTTTGATTATGGAGGAATTGCAAAGTATTCCGGAAGTGGGAGAGTACATAGATTTCCACGGCTGGCGTTTTGAGGTAGTGGAAAAAGAAGGGCAGCGGATTGAGCGGGTGAAAATCAGCAAGTTGCCGGAAGAATAAAACGATGGAGCCGGACAATGCCTGTCTGAAAGTTTTCAGACAGGCATTTTGCCGAAGCTTAAGCGGCAAATAGCGGAAGCCGTTTTCGCCATATATCAAAAATTAACCGAATCCACTATAATAGCCAAACTTCTTAAGGGAGTAGCCATTCGGAGATAAGCTCCGAAACCGTTGTCAACATAATTGCCCAAGGGCATGGCAGCGGTATCTTAGGATGATATGGGAAGCAGCCGAACCATCGGTTTCTCCTAAAATATATTAAGACAGGCAAGACTTAAGACATATCTTTGCTGCGCTGCGGGCGTGCGGAAGATGTGTCTTTTTTTATTGCCCGCACACCAACCACGAGTAATTGAATATGGAAGCTTTTTTTTCGTCAACATTGGCGGTGGCCATTGCCGAAATCGGTGATAAAACCCAACTGCTGGCCTTGTTTTTGGCTGCACGGTTTGCGCAGAAAAACGCGATTATCGCCGGGATTTTCGTTGCCACCTTACTAAACCATTTCGTGTCCGCCATCTTGGGCGTTTGGATCGCCCAATGGATATCGCCCGAAATGATGAAGTGGATAGTCGGCATCAGCTTTATTGCCGTCGGCCTGTGGCTGCTGCTGCCGGATAAAGACGGCGGAGAAGACAGCAAATGGCTGCGCTACGGCGCGTTCGGTGCCACATTGATGCTGTTTTTCTTGGCGGAAATCGGCGATAAAACCCAAATCGCCACCGTCTTGCTGGCCGCCAAATATCAGGAGATGTTTTGGGTACTGACCGGCAGTACGCTGGGCCTGATGCTGGCCAATGTGCCGGTGGTGTATCTGGGCGAGAAGCTCATGCGCAGAATCCCCGCCCGCGCAGTACGTATCGCAGCTTGTGTTTTGTTCTGCATCATGGGCGCTCTCACCTTGATGGGCGCAGGCATCTCCTTATAAACCTGCCGCCTGCCCATGCCTGTCTGAAAAACTTATCTTTCAGACAGGCATGGGCAAAGCATATCCAGCCAAGTAAAAAAATTGATATAATCAATTTTCTATTATTTATTCTGATGATAAAGACCGCCCTATGAGCCACACGCCCTTACTGGACACAATCAAGCTGCCTTGCGATTTGCGTTTGCTGAACAAAACCGAATTGCCGCAGCTTTCGGCCGAGTTGCGCGATTTTTTGCTGGAGAGCGTGAGCAAAACCGGCGGTCATTTCGCCAGCAATCTCGGTGCGGTGGAATTAACGGTGGCGCTGCATTATGTTTATCACACACCCGAAGACCATCTGGTGTGGGATGTCGGCCACCAGAGCTACCCGCATAAAATCCTCACCGGCCGCCGCGATCGTATGGGCAGCATGCGCCAATACGGCGGGTTGGCGGGTTTTCCCAAGCGCAGCGAGAGCGAGTACGACGATTTCGGCGTCGGCCATTCTTCCACCTCGATCGGCGCTGCACTCGGTATGGCCGTGGCCGACAAACTGGCCGGCCGCAGCAGCCGCAGCGTAGCGGTTATCGGCGACGGCGCGATGACCGCCGGCCAAGCTTTCGAAGCGCTCAACAATGCCGGCGATATGGATATCGACCTTTTGGTGGTGCTCAACGACAATGAAATGTCGATTTCGCCCAATGTCGGCGCGTTTCCCAAATATCTGGCCAGCAACGTGGTGCGCGATATGCACGGCGTGTTGAGCACCATCAAAAACCAAACCAGCAAAGTATTCGATAAACTGCCCGGCGCGATGGAAATCGCCCAGAAGGTCGAGCACAAAATCAAGTCGATTGCCAACGAAGGCAACCACATCAAACAATCGCTCTCGCTGTTTGAAAATTTCGGTTTCGAATATACCGGCCCGGTAGACGGCCACAATGTCGAGCAACTGGTCGACGTATTGTCGGAACTGCGCGGCAAAAAAGGCCCCCAGCTGTTGCATGTGATTACCAAAAAAGGCAACGGCTACAAACTGGCCGAGAGCGATCCGGTAAAATACCATGCCATCGGCAAAGCCACTCCCGCACCGGATGCCGGCAAACCCGCCGCTCCGGCCAAGCCCACCTATACCCAGGTTTTCGGCCAATGGCTGGTAGATCAAGCCGCCGCCGATGAACGCTTGGTTGCCATCACGCCCGCCATGCGAGAAGGCAGCGGCTTGGTGGAATTCGAGCAAAAATTTCCTGAGCGCTATTTTGATGTCGGCATCGCCGAGCAGCACGCCGTTACCTTCGCCGCCGGATTGGCCTGTCAGGGCGCCAAACCGGTAGTGGCGATTTATTCCACTTTCCTGCAACGTGCGTATGACCAGTTGGTGCACGACGTGGCGTTACAGAATTTGCCGGTGATGTTTGCCGTAGATCGTGCCGGCATCGTCGGTGCCGATGGCCCCACTCATGCCGGGGTATACGATTTAAGCTTCTTGCGCTGCATTCCGAATGTGGTGATTGCCGCGCCCAGCGACGAAGCCGAATGCCGCCTGTTGCTGTCGACCTGTTATGCTTTGGACGTACCCAGCGCGGTGCGCTATCCGCGCGGTTCGGGCTGCGGCGCCGCTGTGCCGCAAAATTTGGCCACCGTACCGGTCGGCAAAGGCGTGTTGCGCCGCAGTGGCAAACAAACCGCCATTCTCGCCTTCGGCAGCATGGTCGCTCCCGCCTTGGCAGCCGCCGAAAACTTGGATGCAACGGTGGCCGATATGCGTTTTGTCAAACCGCTGGATGAGGCGTTGATTTTGCAATTGGCCGATGAGCACGATTATTTGGTATGCGCCGAAGAAAACGCAGAGCAAGGCGGTGCCGGCAGCGCCGTGCTGGAAGTACTGGCCAAACACAAAATCTGCAAACCGGTGTTGCTGGCTGCTATCGAAGATACCGTTACCGGTCACGGCGACCCCGCCCGCCTGCTGGACGAGCTGGGTTTGAGCGCCGCCGCTTTGCAGCGGCAGATTGAAGATTGGCTAGGATCTGTCGACAATTAACGCAACGGCGGTGTTTTTGGTCTTGAATTGACAATCTAAGTGCAACAAATGCGAAGAGGTGCCCATA
>NZ_JAUNHL010000048.1 GCF_030523955.1 Neisseria sp. | reverse complement strand
GCTGCTACGCCTTGAACTGCATCCACATCTGTGGGTTTTGCAAAGGTCTCAGATTGACAAACACGGGCCGTAATCTTACTATCTAAACGCCCATTTTGATAATTTTTGATTATTTTTAAAGGCTTATCATTAAGCATGCAAAAGCAGTCATCGGGGCGTAAATGTCGAAAAAGTATGAGAAAAGGATGAAAAATGAGTGATTGGTTAGCAAGAATGCACGATGCGATTCCCAACGGCGCCAGCGTGATGTGCGATTGGTTTGCCGAGAGTGCCGAAAACGCAATCATCAAAACCACCGACGGCCGCGAATTTATCGATTTTGCCGGCGGCATCGGCGTATTGAACACCGGGCACCGTCATCCCAAGGTAACGGCTGCGGTGGCGGCGCAACTGGAAAAATTCACCCACACTGCGTTTCAAGTGGTGCCTTATCAAAGCTATATCGAATTGGCCGAACGCATCAATAAATTGGTGCCGGTGGCGGGCAAAGTGAAAAGCCAGTTCTTTTCCAGCGGTGCCGAAGCGGTGGAAAACGCCGTCAAAATCGCCCGCGCTTATACCAAACGTAACGGTATCATCGCTTTCGGCGGCGCTTTCCATGGCCGTACTATGATGACCTTGGCGCTTACCGGCAAGGTATTGCCGTATCAGGCCGATTTCGGCGCGATGCCGGCCGGCGTGTACCACGGCCTGTTTCCGGCCGAAACCCAGCACATTAGCGTGGCCGATGCGGTAAAAAGTATCAAGCGTATTTTCAAAAGCGATATTGCGCCGCAAGACGTCGCGGCGATTATTCTTGAGCCGGTACAGGGCGAGGGTGGTTTTAACGTTTGCCCGCCCGAATTCATGCGCGCCGTGCGCGAGATTTGCGACGAATACGGCATCGTGATGATTGCCGACGAAGTTCAGGCAGGCTTTTCCCGTACCGGCAAATTGTTCGCCATGGAACATTACGACGTTCAACCCGATATCATCACCATGGCCAAAAGCTTGGCCGGCGGTTTTGTGTTAAGCGGTGTTTCCGGCCGCGCCGAAATCATGGACGCACCGCGCAAAGGCGGGCTGGGCGGCACTTATGCCGGCAATCCTTTAGGCATCGCGGCGGCCCATGCGGTGTTGGACGTTATCGAAGAAGAGAAACTGTGCGAACGCTCGCAAGCTTTGGGCGATAAATTAAAGGCCTGTCTGAAAGAATGGAATATCGCGGAAATTACCGAAATCCGCGGTTTGGGTTCGATGATTGCGATTGAATTCGGTGACGACGAGCATCCGAACGCCGCATTCGCCGCCAAAGTACAACAGGCGGCGATGGCAGATAATCTACTGCTGCTCACCTGCGGTGCGCACGGCAATGTCATCCGTTTCCTTTATCCGCTCACCATCGAAGATGAAACCTTTGATAAGGCGTTGGCAAAATTGAAAGCGGCGCTGGAAAAAGCGCGCGGTTAAACCCTTATATTCATTAGGCAGACGGGCAATCGTTCTTCTGCTTTTTTACCGCCCTTGCGGTCGGAGGAAGTCCAGATGGAAAACATCAAATCTTTATTGCAACATCCCGATGTCAGCTTCAGCGCCTTGGCCGACGGTATCGAAGTTACCAATCCGGCCACCGGCGAAACGCTGGCTTATGTGAAAAAAACCGATGCAGCGGCTTTGAACGCGTTAATCAAACGCGCCGCCGCCGCACAGAAAGACTGGGCGGCCAAAACCGCACTGGAGCGTGCCGATGTATTGTGGCGCTGGTATCAATTGTTGAAAGACAATAAAGAAAACCTGGCGCGGCTGATGACGATGGAGCAGGGCAAAAGCCTCACCGAATCGCGCGGAGAAATCGATTATGCCGCCAGTTTCATCCGTTGGTTTGCCGAAGAAGCCCGCCGCATCGACGGCGACATCCTCACCAGCGTGAAGCCGAACCAAAAACTGATGGTGATCAAACAGCCGATCGGGGTAACCGCCGCGATTACGCCGTGGAATTTTCCCGCAGCGATGATTACCCGCAAAGCCGCGCCCGCGCTGGCGGTGGGCTGCGCGATGCTGGTGAAACCGGCCACGCTCACTCCGCTGTCGGCTTATGCACAAGCCACACTGGCTTATCAGGCGGGCATACCGGAAGATTTATTTGTGATCGTTAACGGCAGCGCTTCGGAAATCAGCAACGTGTTCGCCCGCAACGAGACCGTACGCAAAATCAGCTTTACCGGTTCCACCGAAGTCGGCGCGAAGATTTTTGCCAACAGCGCCGATCAGATCAAAAAGCTCAGCTTGGAATTGGGCGGTAATGCGCCGTTTCTGGTGTTTGACGATGCCGATTTGGACAAAGCGGTGGACGGCGTGCTGGCCAGCAAATTCCGCAACAGCGGCCAAACCTGCGTGTGCACCAACCGCGTATACGTTCAGACAGGCATTTACGACGAATTCTGCCGCCGCTTGGCGGAAAAAGTGGCGGCGTTCAAACTGGGCAACGGTTTGGAAGAAGGCGTGAACCAAGGCCCGCTGATTGAGGAAAAAGCGGTAGAGAAAGTGGAAGAACACATCGCCGACGCGTTGGCTAAAGGCGCGGTATGTTTGGCCGGCGGCAAACGCAGCAGTTTGGGCGGTACTTTCTTCGAGCCGACCGTTTTGCGCGACGTTACCGCCGACATGGCGGTGGCCCGTGAGGAAACTTTCGGACCGTTGTGCCCGGTGTTTCGGTTCGACAGCGAAGAGGAAGCCATCGCCGCCGCCAATCACACCGAATTCGGTTTGGCCAGCTATTTGTTCACCCGTGATACCGCGCGCCAGTGGCGGGTGGGCGAAGCGCTGGAATACGGCATGGTCGGCATCAACACCGGCTTGATCAGCAACGAAGTCGCGCCGTTCGGCGGCATCAAAATGAGCGGTTTGGGGCGCGAGGGCAGCAAATACGGTGCGGACGAATATCTGGAACTGAAATATCTGTGTTTGGATTTGAGTTGATGGTTTCAGACAGGCATACTTCGGGGAATGCCTGTCTGAAAAAGCTGAACAAGTTAAAGAAAACAGCACAAGAAGGCGGCTTCGTGGATGGTAAGCCGCCAAAATTTATAGGGGATTACGGTGTTTTCGTTTGTATTTATTGCAATCGTGATATTGATTTATTATTTTGAAATCAAATGGCGGAAAAAACACAACAAGCCGTTGAATAAAGGCAAGCCGATTGATGGCGGGCAGTATATTGTGTTTTGAGTGCTGGGTAGTGTATAGCAGATTAACTTAACTTTCGCTACGGCGTTGCTGCGCCTTGCCGTACTACTTGTACTGTCTGCGGCTTGCTGCCTTGTATCGAAAATTAATTAAATCCGCTATACTTGTAGTGGTTGTTATTTTCGCTATTGTTTTGTTTTTTAAGAAATATTGGGAGTTGGTTCATATTGGTTCTTATCTGAGCTTTGAGCAAGTCTTACGTGATATTTATATCGGTTATACATCATCAGAACCGGATATTTTAAGGACATACCTGCTAAATAGGCATCATAAGTTGGATTTATCAGAGAGAGTTTTTGTTGATTCCGTTATTCAACATATTGAGAGCCATAAAACGGTACCCTATGAATTAATTATTCAAACTGAGGTGTCAGTAATATCCGGTATTAGCCTATATAGGCTGCAAATTTTAATCATAACGGCATATTCCTTAATATTCGGCAGGAAGTTTATTTACGCCCCTTTTTTTGAAATGAAGAAAACAGAAGGGTTTGCCGTTCACGGATTCAGCCTGCTGCTTCAGATAGGGGTATCTGCTTTATTTATCTTTGGCTGGATGTGGTTTGTTTTTGTGGTACCGATGCACAGCACCGATTGTCCGACACGGGCGATGTCTTTTTGGTGCTCGAATTTAGGCGCAAAAAGTACGCCTTATATCAAGTTTCCCACCTTATTGCTGTTTTACTGGATGTTTTTGTTGATATTGATTAATGCCATGACCCAAGCGATTTTGAACGAATTGGGTTATGCAAAACCCAAACGGGAAGAACAAACAGCAAATTAAAGATGCCTGTCTGAAAAAACAAAAACACCTTGCCGCCATTGAAGCCGCAAGGTGTTTGGTTGATCCTATCCAAAAAATTACTTCACTTCCAATTGCCGCCGGTTGAATTCTTCCAGCGTCTCCAAACCGCGCAGGAAGCGGGAAAGTTCGCTTAACGCGCCTTCGTATACGCCGCGTTTGAAGTCGATGACTTCGTCTATCGGCGCCCAATATTGGTGCCAACGCCAGCCGTCGAATTCCGGATGGCTGGTAGCGCGCAGATGAACGTCGCTTTCGCGGCCGGTCAGGCGCAGCAGATACCAGATCTGCTTTTGCCCGCGGTAAGAACCGCGCCATTCGCGGCGTACCCAATGAGCGGGTACGTCGTAGCGCAGCCAGTCGCGCGTGCGTCCCAAAATCTTAACGTGGTGCGGCAACAGGCCCACTTCTTCCAGCAGCTCGCGGTACATCGCGGTTTCAGGGCTTTCCCCGGGCTTGATGCCGCCTTGCGGAAACTGCCACGAGTGTTCGCGCACCCGTTTGCCCCAGAAAACCTGGTTTTTATCGTTGGTTAGGATAATGCCTACGTTGGGGCGATATCCTTCTCTGTCCAGCATATTTCGCCCTTGAGATAATGATTCGAATGGGGGTGATTTTCCCATATATATGCCTGTCTGAAAAGATTCGGCTGCGGCGGTGAGGCTCCTCTGTTTATCACATGTTAATAAATGTAGGGATTGTGTGAAATAAATGCTTGCATCGGCAAGGTTTTTGCCGTTTAATTAGCAGCGTATCGGCAAGCGGCGTTATGCCAAAGTCTGACGTTGGATATTTTTCTTGAATTTTTTTAAGGATACACGGATGAAAAAAACACTGTTGGTTTCTGCATTAACTACCTTGTTTTTGGCTGCCTGCGGCGGCTCGAATAATCAGGCTGCCGATAAAAAAGAGACGGCCAGCGCACCTGCTTCCGGTGCCCAAACCCAGGCTTCCGCAAACTTGCCGGCTACCGATAAACTGAATATTTATATCTGGTCGGATTATGTAGATCCGGCTACGCTGGATGCGTTTAAGAAAGAAAATAAAATCGATGTCCGCTACGATAATTACGACAGCAACGAAACGCTGGAAGCCAAAGTATTAACCGGCAAATCCGGCTACGACTTGGTGGCGCCCTCTATTGCCAACGTCGCCCGCCAAATCAAAGCCGGCGCTTACCAGCCGGTGGATAAAAACCTGATTCCGAACTACAAAGACATCGATCCCGATTTGCTGAAGCTGATGGATCAGGTTGATCCGGGCAACCAATACGCCGTACCGTACTTCTGGGGCATCAATACCATCGGCATCAATAAAGATCAGGTGGCCAAAGCGCTGGGCACCGATCAGCTGCCGGAAAACGCTTGGGATTTGGTGTTTAATCCCGAATATACCCAAAAACTGAAATCCTGCGGCATCAGCTTCTTCGACAGCCCCACCGAACAATATCCTTTGGTGTTGAAATACATGGGTAAAGACCCGAACAGTGATAAAGCCGAAGATTTGCAGGCGGCCAACGATACGTTGAAGAAAGTACGCCGCGATGTGAAGCGTTTCAGCTCTTCAGGTTATATCGATGATATGGCACGCGGTGATTTGTGTATCGCCATCGGTTACGGCGGCGATTTGAACATCGCTAAAAAACGTGCGGTCGAAGCGAAAAACGGTGTGAACATCGAAGTATTAACGCCCAAAACAGGTGTAGGCATCTGGATCGATTCGTTTATGATTCCGAAAGATGCCGCCAACGTCGCCAATGCGCACAAATACATCAACTATACGCTGGATCCGAAAGTGGCGGCGCAAAACGGTAATTTCGTTACTTACGCCCCGGCCAGCAAACCGGCGCATGCATTGATGGATAAATCTTATGCCGACGATCCTTCTATCTTCCCGAGCGACGAGGTGAAAGCCAACAGCTTCGTGGTGCTGCCAAAACCGCCGGAAGCCATCAAACTGCAAACCCGTTTGTGGCAACAATTAAAGGCCAGCCAGTAATATTGATTTTAAATATGATAAAACCCCGCTCAACAGCGGGGTTTTTGTTCGGCTATTTTAAAGTTTCCAAAAGCGTCATGCCTGTCTGAAAATAGACAGCGATGCGGCCAAACCGTACAATGACGGCTGTTTTTACCAGCAGCAAAAGCAGGCGATATGAATATTTTGATTTGTAACGACGACGGTTATTTGGCGCAAGGAATTTCCATACTGGCGCGGGTGGCCGGCGAATTTGCCAATGTACGGGTGGTAGCGCCCGAGCGCGACCGCAGCGGTGTGAGCAATTCGCTGACTTTAGACCGCCCGCTGCGTATCCGTGAGGCGGAAAACGGTTTTTATTATGTAAGCGGTACGCCTACCGACTGCATTCATTTAGGCCTGCATGCCCTGCCCGAGTTCAAACCCGATCTGGTGTTGTCCGGTATCAATCACGGTGCCAATATGGGTGACGATACCTTGTATTCCGGTACGGTTGCCGCCGCAACCGAAGCTTTTTTACTGGGTATTCCGGCAGTGGCGTTTTCATTAAACGATTATAGCGGCCGCTATTGGGATACCGCCGAACGTGCGGCCTGGTTGATGCTGTCGCACTTATTACAGGAACCACCCCGCCAGCCGATTTTATGGAATGTGAATATTCCGGCGGTAGCACCCGAAGATATTCAAGGTTGCAAAATCACTCGTTTAGGGCGTCGCCACCATGTGCAAAGTATTGTGCCGGCACGCAATCCGCGCGGCGAAGCAGTGTATTGGATAGGACCGGCCGGCGATGTTTCCGACCGCGAAGAAGGCACCGACTTTGCTGAATGCGAGGCCGGCTTTATTACTGTTACGCCCTTGCAAATCGATTTGACAGGATTTGAACAAATGGCACAGGTTGCCGGATTTTGGCGGCCTTTGAGCGAAAAATTCCGGCCAAACCATGAATAAACTTGAGAACAGGGCGCGATTTGATTTATGATATGCGCCAGTTTCACGATAAACCAAACTAAATGAAGGTAAGAGCAATGTTGAAGAAAACCGCAATTCGTACCGGTTCGGCCGCACTGATTCTGATGATGGGCGCCTGCTCATGGTTCCAACAACCGGCAGCGCCCGTTGTTTCGGGTACCACCGGCGCGGCAGGCAGCTATGGCAGTTCACCGGCTTCGGGTGCCGATAATCCTTACGGTGCAACTCCGTATGAGCCGGCTTCCGGCGGCAACAGTGTAGTCAATAACACCCCCGCACCGTACACTCCGCCCGCCGCAACACCGTCTGCTCCCGTATCCGGCGGCGGCAGCTACATACCTTCTAATGCTCCGGTAGACATCAACGCCGCCACCCATACCGTTATCCGCGGCGATACGGTTTATAACATCTCCAAACGCTACAATATCAGCCAAGACGATTTGCGCGCTTGGAATAATTTAACTGAAAACAATATCGGTGTCGGCCAAGTGTTGCGCGTGAAGCCGGCAGGTTACACCGCACCGGCAGGCAGCGCTGCACCTGTACCGACGACGGCGGCCACTCCTGCGCAGAATACCGCCGCCACTCCCGCCAATACACCCAGCGTGGCCACCGGCGGTGTACGTACCGTATCCGGCATTACTTGGCAGCGTCCGACTGCCGGTAATGTCATCACTCAATTTAGCAGTGCAACTAAGGGTGTCAATATCGCAGGCACCGCCGGCCAGCCGGTAGTGGCTGCTGCCGATGGCAAAGTGGTTTATGCCGGTGCTGGTCTGCGTGGCTACGGCAATCTGGTGATTATTCAACACAACAGCACCTTCCTGACTGCTTACGGCCACAACCAAAGTTTATCGGTCAGCGAGGGCCAAACCGTGAAACGCGGCCAAACCATTGCCCGCATGGGTAACAGCGATGCCGACCGTACCCAATTGCATTTCGAGGTACGTCAAAACGGAAAACCGGTTAATCCGGCCAATTACGTAGCATTCTAAATGTTTGTTTCATGAAAATACCCGGGCGTGCCCGGGTATTTTTGCGGCTATCGAATGCTTTTGGCATTAAATTTACGTAGTGTTTCACTTGAATGCCTGTCTGAAAACCAATGGATTCTGTTTTCAGACAGGCATCATGACTCACGCTCTAAGTAAGGTATGGCGGATTTAATTAATTTTCGATACAAGGCAGCAAGCCGCAGACAGTACAAGTAGTACGGCAAGGCGCAACAACGCCGTAGCGAAAGTTAAGTTAATCCGCTATAGCAAGCTGATCAACCAGTCTATCTCTTCATCCGTCATGGCGGCGGTGAGTGAAAAACGCAGGCGGGCGGTGTTGGCGGGAACGGTAGGCGGGCGGATGGCTAACGCGTAGCAGCCTTCTGCCTGCAATTGCGCGGCCAGTTGCTCCGCCGAGGCGTTGCTGCCGGTGATATAGGGAACCACATGGCTTTGGCTGGGCATAGGCAGCCCTTTGGCGGCGATGGCTTGGCGCAGCTGCTGCGAGATACCGGCCAGGTGGCGGCGTTTGTCCTGCCATTGCGGCAGGCGGCGGAAAATGAATTCCGACCAAGCAATGTTAAGAGGCGGCAGTGCGGTGCTGAAAATCAGCGGGCGCATGGTGTTGATGAGGTAGTCTTTGATGACTTCGTCGCAGATAAGGTAAGCGCCGATGGAAGCGGCAGCTTTGCCGAAGGTGCCGACTAAGAAATCGATGTGCGGCAGCAGGTTTTGCTGTTCCGCCAATCCTAGGCCGGTAGCGCCGTATACGCCGATGGCGTGTGCTTCGTCGAGATAGAGCCAAACATTGCCGTATTGCTGCTTTAAGGCGACCAGTTCGGCCAAGGGGGCGGAATCGCCGTCCATGCTGAAAATGCTTTCGCTAACGATGATGATGCGGCGGTAATGAGCGCTGTGTTCGGCAAGCAGACGGGCGAGCTGCATCATATCGTTGTGGCGGAAGCGGCGGTAATCGCAGCCGGCCAGGCGGATACCGTCTATCAGGCTGGCGTGTACCAGTTTGTCTGCCAATATCAGGGTGCGCGGATCGGCCAGCGCGGGGAGGATGCCAATATTGGCATGATAGCCGCTGTTAAGCAGTAAAGCGGCGCGTTGGTAGGCGGCGGCCAAGATGTTTTCCAGCGATTGGTGGTATTCGGAATCGCCGCAGAGCAAGCGCGAGGAAGTGCTGCCGAACAAAGGCAGAGGCCTGTCTGAAAAACTTTGCAAAAATTCGGCTTGTAATGAATAGTCGAGGCTCAGGCCTAAATAGTCGTTGCTGCTGCAATTGAGGCGGCAAGCGGGAACGCTGCGGATGCGGCGCAACAGGTTTTGCTCGGCCAACTCATTGAGTTTTTGTTGGAAAAGTTGCATTTCGCCTCCGCTGGTGCTGGGGTTAGGCATGATGGCGCGGTACTTTGTTGAACAAGCGGTAGAAATTTTCGGTGGTGGCGGCGGCGATGTTTTCCAGCGTATCGCCGCGCAAATGGGCGATAAATTCGGCGGTGTGGCGCACATAAGCCGGTTCGTTGGGTTTGCCGCGCTTAGGTACCGGCGCGAGGAAGGGGGCGTCGGTTTCCACCAGCATCCTGTCGATCGGTACATAACGGGCGGCTTCCTGAATCAGCGGGGCGTTTTTGAAGGTAACGATGCCGGAAAACGAAATGTAGAAGCCCAAATCCAGCGCGAGTTTGGCAACGCGTACATCTTCGGTGAAACAATGGATCACGCCGGCATGCGCTTGTTGTTCGCGCAGCATGGCCATGGTGTCGTCGGCGGCGTCGCGGGTGTGCACAACCAGCGGCAGCGCGGTTTGGTTGGCCGCTTCGATGTGCAGGGCGAAACGGCGCTGCTGCCAAGCCAAGTCGCCGCTGCACCAGTGGTAATCCAATCCGGTTTCGCCTATGCCGACTACTTTGGGGTGGCGTGCGTGCGCGAGCATTTCCGGCAGGGTAAATTCTTCGGTATCGGGGTCGTCGGGATGAATGCCGACGGTGGCATAAATCTGCGGATATTGTTCGGCGATGGAGAGGATTTCCGCAAAACTGCTTTTGCTCACGCTGATGGCCAGCGCTTGTTTGACCTGTTGTTCGGCCATATGGGCGAGCACTTCTGGCAGGCGGTTGGCAAGTCCTTCGAAGTTAAGATGGCAGTGTGAATCGATTAATTGTATGTGTTCCATCATCAAAACCAATAAACAGCCGCTCAGATTGAGAATATCTTCATTATCCGAGCGGCTGGGGAGTCATCTTTCCGCCGTGGCGGAAGTACGGAGATTATAAGGTAAAGGTGGGACGCTCGCTGCGCATCACACCGCTTAAGGCCGCTTCTATCAAGTGGCGGGCCGCGGCGCTGATTTCATCGGAACCAAATGCCAAGCCCACCCCTTTGGGGCGGTTGGCCGAGGTACGGGCGGGGTTAATCCAAGCCACTTTGGTGCGCAGGAATTTTTTGTCGGCAGGGTCTTCGAAATCGATGGCCAGTAAAACTTCGTCGCCGAGCTTGAACGGATCATCGGTGGGAACGAATAAGCCGCCGAATTCAAGAAAAGGCATATAGCTGTTATAAATCAAGGTTTTGTCTTTGAGTTGCAAGGCCATCATGCGGCCGGGCAGGCTGGAGGTGTCCATGAGGTTTTCCTGTAAAGTTATGGTGTAGCAAGTATGCCGGGCTTGGGTCGTGTAGTCAGAAAGCGTTGCGGCGGTATTTTTGGTTAAAATCCGCACCTGCGGCGTTAAAAATGCTCACAAAATATCCAATCTTGCTGCGCTTTTTGCCTTGCATCTGCGGATTTTTCCTCAAAAAACCGCTTCGCAAGCATTCTGACTACACGACCTAGCCGGCGTGTTCTTTGTTTTGCCAGAAACCGAGGTATTCGGTTAATAAATATTCGACCTGCATTCTAACATTGAGCGTATGCCGGCCGTAAGGGCTGAGCCGATTTAATGTATCAATCAGGCCTAACAGTGTGGCGGGATTGGTTTTTTTCGCCACTTGCGCACTTGCGGCTGCGTACGATGGGTAATAAAGCGGTGCCAATTGCTGGTGGGCAAGGCCGACATCGGCGAGCCATTTGTGCAGCCAATCGAGAAACAGGGCGAGCGGCCATTTTTGGCGGTCGAAATCGGCGGCGTAATCGAGAATGGCGAGCAGGCGCGGCTGGCCCAATAATTGCAAGAGTGAATCGCGGTATTCGTCTTGTTCGGGAGCTGATTCGAACAAGGGGGCACCGGCGTGAAAGGCCAGCAGCGATTCGGCATCGTCTATTTCCCGCTCTTTCAGATAGGCCAATGCTTCGGCAGGCGAGGGGGCGGGCAGTACCAATTGGCGGCAACGGCTTTTGATGGTGGGCAAAAGTTTGTCGCGCTGGTGGCTGACCAGTAGAAATTCGACATCGGCGGGCGGCTCTTCCAAAACCTTTAATAATCCGTTGGCGGCTTGCAGATTCATGCTTTCGGCAGGATGTACCAACACAACCCGCCGCCCGCCGCGTACGGAGGTAAGCTGTATGCTTTCGATAACCGAGCGTACGGCATCGATTTTGATTTGCAACAGTTTGCGGCCGCTGCCTTCTTCTTCGGGGATTTCGGGCGTGAGTTGGTAGAAATCTGGGTGGCTGTTTTGTTGGAACAGATGGCAGGACGGACAACTGCCGCAGGGCTCGTGCCCGGCAGCGGGGGTTTCGCACAAGAGTGCTTGCGCCAAGTGGCGGGCAAATGCGGTTTTGCCGGTGTGCTCTTTGCCGGAAAACAGCCAAGCGTTGGGCTGGTTTTGCCAGTGTGCGGTGATTTGCCGCCATTGCGGCTGATGCCAGTGGTAAATCATGGGCGTTTTCGGTTTTCAGACAGGCATGGATTATAGCTTAATCAGGCAAACAGCGTATCGAGTGCGTGTTCGATGGAAAGGGAAACGGCGGCGCGTTCGCGGTTGCTGTCGATCAGTGCGTAGCGCTCGGGTGCCGCGGCGGCACGTTGCAGGTAAGCCTCGCGCACGCGGGTGAAAAAATCGGCGGTTTCCTGCTCGAAGCGGTCTTTTTCGCGGGTTTCGGCAATACGCGCCATGGAAACTTCCAAGGGAACATCCAGCAAGATGGTCAAATCCGGCTGCAAACCGCCTTGCACCCAGTGCTCCAGCGTGGCGATGTCGGCAGCCGGCACGCCGCGACCGCCGCCTTGGTAGGCAAAAGTGGCGTCGGTAAAACGGTCGGATACCACATGAACGCCGCGTGCCAAGGCAGGTGCGATCACTTCTTCGATGTGTTGGCAGCGGGCGGCAAACATCATCAGGGTTTCGCTGCGCAAGCCGGCGCGGGTGGCGGGGTTGAGCAAAATCTCGCGCAAGGCTTCGCCCAGCGGCGTGCCGCCCGGTTCGCGGGTAAACAGTACCGGCAGCCGGCGTTGCTCGAACCAGTTTTGCATAACGGCCAGGTTGGTGGATTTGCCGGCACCGTCTATGCCGTCCAAGGTGATGAATTTGGCGTTCATGGTGAAAAAATCAAAAGGGGAACAGGGCGCTTATCATACTATAAATGTGCTTGCCGATGTTTTTCTGTTGGAAAGATGCCTGTCTGAAACGCTTTCAGACAGGCATCTTTCTTTGCAAAGTTATCGGCTTAATCAATGGTGATGGCTGTGATGGTGTTCAGGCACCATATCGTGATCATGCCCGCGCAGCTGCGCCAATGCACGGCGTACGATGCTCCAGCCGCTTTTGAAGATAAACACACTCAAAACCGCACTGGCAACCACGTCCACCCACATCCAGCCGAGCAGCCAGGCGCTCAAACCGGCCACAATCGCCACCATCGAGCCGAACATATCGGCCAATACGTGCAGGTAAGCAGCTTTTACATTGAGGTTTTCCTGATCGCCTTTCATCATCAGCCAAGCCACGAACATGTTTACCAACAAACCCAGCGTTGCCACGCCGAGCATGGGCAGAGCCATCATCTCCAAGGGATTGTGCCAGCGCCGGATGGCTTCATACAGAATATAAGCGGCCACAAACAATAGCGAAGAGCCGTTTAAGAGGGCAAACCAGCGTTGCTTGTTTTTGCTTAAAAACAATGCCAGCAAAGCCAGCAGCAGCGAAAGGCTGTCGTTGGCCATGTGTGCGGCGTCGGCCAGCAAGGCGAGGCTTTTGAAATACCAACCGCCGAGGAATTCCACCACCATAAAAGCGCTGATGATGGCGAAGCTGACGGCCAGAATGGTTTTGTTTTTTGGTGTGTGGTTATGATGGTGGTGAGAGTGATCGTGCGGGGCGGACATAAAATGTTTCCTTTATGATTTTAGGGAGTGTAGTCAAAAAGCGTTGCGGCGGTATTTTTGGTTAAAATCCGCATCTGCGGCGTTCAAAATGTTCGCAAGATGTTCAATCTTGCTGTGCTTTTTGCCTTGCATCTGCGGATTTTTCCTCAAAAAACCGCTTCACAAGCATTCTGGCTACACTTCCTAAAAACGGGCTGACAAAAAACCGATGTCGTTTTAAAATACTGAATACTGGTATGGGGTATGTTATACCCCTGGGGAGTATTTTGCAAGAGGATAACTTACATGGCGCATTTACAAAACAATCAAAAAATCTTAAACCGCATCAAACGTTTGCAAGGGCAACTCAATTCGGTGGAAAAAGCAGTGAGCGGCGGCGAGACGGCATGCATCGATATTTTGCAGCAGGTGGCGGCGATCAAAGGAGCGATTACCGGGCTGACCAACGAGTTGATTGAAGAACAGCTCACCCAGCATGTATTGCCGGAAGGCTATGACGAAGCGGAGCTGGATAGATTTTTGAAATTGCTAAGAAAATACGGTTAACCGAATTTGCATGCCGATGATGGAAATGCCTGTCTGAAAAAGATTTTCAGACAGGCATTGGTTTTTTGTTGTGTTATAGATAAATGATTCGGGCGTTTAACCTGTGAACACGTCCCAACCGAATTTGCCGATTAACACCACCAGCAAAGCCATGAATCCGTAGCGTAAAAAGCGGGTGCCGCCGCGTATGGCAAGGTTTGCGCCGACCATGCCGCCGATTAAATTGGCGGCGGCCAAAGGCAGTGCCCATGCCCAGATAATGTAGCCGTTGGGTACGAAATAACTCAATGCGGCCAGGTTGGTGGTGATGTTGATGATTTTGGCCGAAGCGGTGGCGGTCATAAAATCAAAAGCGAAAAAGCGCACGAAGATGAAGGTGAGGAAGCTGCCGGTACCCGGGCCGAAGATGCCGTCGTACAAACCGATCAGTGCGCCGCTGAGCAGGCCGAGATAATATTCGCGCCGGCTGAGCGCCCGTTCGCGAACCGTTTGGCCGAGGCTTTTTTTGAAAAACGTGTAAACGAACATACCCGCCATGATCACCAGCATTGCCGGTTTCATATACCGCACCGGAATCCAGCTCACCAGCTGCGCCCCCAGATAGGAAAAGACAAAAGCCAATAGCGCGGCCGGCAGCAGCATTTTCCAAGGGACACGGATTTTGCGGACAAATTGAAAGCCGGCCATGGTGGTGCCGGTGCAGGAAGCGAATTTGTTGACCCCCATCACGGTGGCCACCGGTGTGGAGGAAGGCATCAGACTGAACAGCCCGGGAATCTGCAGCAAACCGCCGCCGCCGACGGCGGCATCCATCAGGCCGGCAAGAAAACCGACCACAAGTAGAAGGATAATTTCGGATTCCATTGGAAATGTCCGGGTAATTTTTCAGACAGGCATTATACAGGAGGGCTGTTTGAAAAAAGGTTTTTTGTTAACCATTAAAAACGCCTGTATCCGAAAACGGATAAACAGGCGTAGGAAATATTTGAAGCGGATGTTTATTTGGTCCACTTGCTGCGGGCGGTGGCACGTTCTTTTAAGCGTTCGACCAATTTTTCGCGACTTTCGGGCGTACCGTCTTCGCAAAAGCTGCGGTAGAGTACGGTGCGTACCGGATCGGAATTATTAAGAACGGCACCGATAGGCTGCCATTGCGGATTGCGCGGTTTCACCCAGCGTTTGTTGACGGTATCGCCGTAGCCGTAAACTTTATAAGATGAGCGTTTTTCTTTGTCGCTCATTGAAAAAGAAGTGGATGCGCAATAGAGTGCTTCGGTGGTCAGGTTGTCCATGCCGCTGGCTGATTGTAAGTTTAGGGTATAGCGGATGGTACCGTCGGGCGCGAGCGCAATGCTGTCCAAATCAATCAGCGCGCGTTGCGGAAAATCGCGGTTAACATAAAGTGAAAACCAGTTGGCGGAGGCATCGGGCAGGGCGGGCAGCGGAACTTCCGCTTCTTTGAATACTTTATCGGCTTCTGATCCGTTGCGTTCGATATAACGGGTGTTGACCAGCGTATCTTTTTGAGTTCTGGAGTTTTCAGCGGCGGCATAACCGGCCAGCAAAAACAGTGGCAGCAAATATAAACGGCGCATGGGAAAGTGCTCCTATCGACGGAAAAAATAACGGCATTGTAGCATTGTTGGTGCGGGCTGCATCAGTTTGAATAAAACTTTACCGGATTTTCCCCGGTTAAATCATGGGGCAAAAAGCGCTATAATCAAACGGTTTTCTATTCCCCGAAACAGGAATCCGCTTATGAGCGAACATAGTTTAGACGTTACCGGCCTGAAATGCCCGCTGCCGATTTTACGCGCCAAAAAAGCGCTGGCCCAGTTGCAGGGCGGCGATGTGCTTACCGTATTGGCCACCGATGCCGGCGCTCCCGACGATTTCGCCGCTTTTTGCCGCCAAACCGGCCATATTCTGCAACATTCCGGCGAAGATAACGGCGTGTTTACGTTGGTTGTGGTACACAAATAAATGCCTGTCTGAAAAATAATCAAGGAATCAATATGCAAACCCTTACCCTAATCCAGCCCGATGATTTCCACCTGCATGTGCGTGACGGTGAAGCACTCAAAGCGGTGGTACCTTATACCGCCCGCCAAATGGGACGTGCCTTGATTATGCCCAATTTGAAGCCGCCGGTGACCACCGTGGCGCAGGCTTTGGCCTACAAACAGCAGATTCTGGATGCGGTGCCGCCCGGTTTGGATTTCGAGCCGCTGATGGCGCTGTATCTCACTGATCTCACCACGCCCGAGCAAGTGCGCGAGGCCAAAGCGGCGGGGATTGTCGCTTTCAAACTGTATCCGGCCGGCGCCACCACCAATTCTGATTCCGGCGTTACCGATTTGTTCAAATTGCTGCCGGTATTGGAAGAAATGGCCAAACAAGGCATCTTGTTTTTGGTGCACGGCGAGGTAACCGATGCCGACATCGATATTTTCGACCGCGAAGCCGTGTTTATCGAGCGGATTATGAAACCGGTGCTGGAGAAAGTACCGGGATTGAAAGTGGTGTTCGAACACATCACCACCGCCGATGCCGCCCGCTTGGTGTGCGAAGCCGGTGATAATGTGGCGGCGACCGTTACCCCGCAGCACTTGCTGCTCAACCGCAATGATTTGCTGGTGGGCGGCGTACGCCCGCATCATTATTGCCTGCCGGTGTTGAAACGCGAAAGCCACCGCGCCGCGCTAGTGGCCGCTGTTACCGGCGATAAATCGCATAAGTTCTTCTTGGGCACCGATTCGGCGCCGCACCCGAAACATGCCAAAGAAAACGCCTGCGGCTGCGCCGGTATGTTCAGTGCCGTCACCGCCATTGAACTTTATGCCGAAGTATTCGAAAAAGCCGGCGCACTGGATAAGCTGCAAGCCTTTGCTTCGCAAAATGGTGCGCGTTTCTATGGTTTGCCGGAAAATACCCGCACCATCACGCTGAAAAAGGAAAGCCAAGCCGTACCCGAGAGCGTGCCTTTCGGCGAAGGTGCCGAATTGGTGCCGATGCGCGCGGGAGGCGAAGTGGCTTGGCGTATGGCTTATTAAGCCCAAGTATGACGGAACATCAATAAATTCAGGATAAAAAATTTTTTTGCAAAGGTATATTGCCTGTCTGAAAACCTTTTAGCTTCGCCAAAAAACACGCAAGTTTGTTTTCAGACAGGCATTTTACTTTTTATGCCTATAGTGATGCTTATTGTATGTAATAAAAAATGCAGTTCGACTGTTTATTTTTGAATAAATTAAGTCATTCAATCTTTTCAGAAACACGCCGGAAAAATATTTGGAATAAAGGGATTTTTATAATTGTTTGTTTATTAAAAATTAATTTATCTATGTTTTTGGTTTTTCGTTATTGTATCGCTGTTTATTATGTAGCCGGATGTAGTGTGGCTTGAGATTTTTTAGATGTGATTCAAAGTGCCGAGAAATTTTTGGAAGACTAAGTTTTCAATATTTATTTGTTTCTAAATAGAAAAAATCATGAATTTCTACAAGCGGTTTCAAATTGCCGCTTAATTGTACGTGTAAAATCGAAAAAAAGCTTTGACGATTGTTCACAATTTGCGTATTTTACGGAATTGTTCACAATTTGACACGTTCAATAAAATTACTATTGAAACGAACTTTGCCGGTGTTGCTGATTTCAGTATGCCGCGCCTCTTACAAATCCTACCAATCACCATACCTTTTTTAAGTATGCAGGAATAAAACCATGACTATGTTATACGACCGTACAGTAGAACGAGAAAACTGCGGTTTCGGCTTGATTGCCAATATCGACGGCGTCCAGAGCCATAAAGTCGTCCGCAACGCCATTTTGGGTTTGTCGCGCATGCAGCACCGCGGCGCGATTCTGGCCGACGGCAAAACCGGCGACGGCTGCGGTTTGTCGATTCAGATGCCGGAAAGTTTTTTCCGCACGGTTGCAGAAGAGGCCGGTTTTTCATTGGCGCAGAAGTTTGCCGTAGGGCAGATTTTCCTGCCGCAAGACAATGCCGAAGCACAGCGTTGCATCGGCATCATCAACGAAGAGTTGACCCGCGAAACATTGGGCGTGGCCGCTTGGCGCGAAGTGCCGACCAATCCGGCGGTGCTCGGCTCGATTGCCTTGGCGGATATGCCGCAAATCAAACAGGTGTTTATCAACGCGCCTTCCGGCTGGCGCACGCAGGATTTGCAGCGCCGCCTGTTCGTTACCCGCCGCCGCATCGAAAAACGCATCGATCACCCCGATTTCTATATTTGCAGCTTTTCCAACCAAACCGTGATTTACAAAGGTTTGTGCATGCCCAAAGACTTGCCCAAGTTTTATCTCGATTTGGGCGATTTGCGCATGCAGTCTGCCATCTGTTTGTTCCACCAGCGTTTTTCCACCAATACCCAGCCGCGCTGGAAATTGGCGCAGCCTTTCCGCTATCTGGCGCACAACGGCGAAATCAACACCATTTCCGGCAACCGCGCGTGGGCGCGGGCGCGGGCGTATAAATACCACACGCCGCTGATTCCCGATTTGCAGACCGCCGCGCCGTTTGTCAACGAAAGTGGTTCGGACTCCAGCTCGCTCGATAATATGCTGGAAGTGTTTGTGTGCGGCGGCATGGACTTATTCCGCGCCATGCGCCTGTTGGTGCCGCCCGCCTGGCAGCAAAACCCCGATATGGACGACGATTTGCGCGCCTTCTACGACTTCAATTCCATGCACATGGAGCCGTGGGACGGCCCGGCCGGCATCGTGCTTTCAGACGGCCGTTACGCCGCCTGCAACCTCGACCGCAACGGCCTGCGCCCCGCGCGTTATGTGATTACCCAAGACCGCCTGATTACCATTGCTTCCGAAGTGGGCATTTGGGATTACGCGCCCGACGAAGTGGTGGAAAAAGGCCGCGTCGGCCCCGGCCAATTGCTGGTGATCGACACCAAAAACGGCAAGCTGCTGCATTCGGCCGAAATCGACAATGAATTGCGCGCCCGCCATCCTTACCGCGAATGGCTGGATAAAAACGTGCAGCGCCTGATTCCGTTCGAGCAGCTGCCCGACAACGAAGCCGGCGAAGCGGCGATGAACGCCGATATGCTGGCCGTGTATCAGAAGCAGTTTCTCTATGACCGCGAAGAGCTGGAAAGCATCGTGCGCGTGTTGGGCGAAGACGGGCAGGAAGCCGTCGGCTCGATGGGCGACGATACGCCGTTTGCCGTGCTCTCCGAGCGTCCGCGCCTGATTTTCGACTATTTCCGCCAATATTTCGCGCAAGTGACCAACCCGCCGATCGACCCCTTGCGCGAAGCGCACGTGATGAGCCTCGCCACCAGCATCGGCCGCGAGATGAGCGTGTTTTTCGAAGCCGAAGGCATGAGCCACCGTGTGAACTTCAAATCGCCGGTGCTGCTGTATTCCGATATGCAGCAACTGCTGCGCCTGCCCGAAGCGCATTACAAACACACCGTGCTCGATGCCACTTATTCCCCCGACAGCGGCCTGAAAGCCGCCGTCGAAGCCCTGTGCAACCAGGCCGAAGAAGCCGTGCGCAACGGCACGGTGCTGCTGGTGGTTTCAGACAGGCATATCGCGCAAGACCGCCAGCCGATTCCATCTGCCTTGGCGGTGGGGGCGATTCAAAACCGCTTGGTGGCCGCCAATCTGCGCTGCGACGCCAACATCATTGTGGAAACCGCCGAAGCGCGCAACCCGCACCATTTCGCCGTGTTGATCGGCTTGGGCGCCACCGCCGTTTATCCGTATCTGGCGTATGAAAGTTTGGCGCAGATGGTGAACGCCGGCGCGATTGCCAAACCCCTGCGCGTGGTGATGGCCAATTTCCGCAACGGCATCAACAAAGGTTTGTACAAAATCATGTCGAAAATGGGCATTTCCTGCGTATCGTCCTACCGCTGCGCGCGCCTGTTCGAATTGGTGGGCATGAACCAAGAAATCGTCGATTTGTGTTTCCCCGGCATCACCAGCCGCGTGGAAGGCGCATCGTTCGCCGATTTGCACGAGCAGATTTCCGCCACCCGCAAACGCGCGTGGCGCCGCAGCCAAGGCGTTGACGCCGGCGGCCTGCTGAAATTCAAACCGCAGGGCGAATACCACGCCTACAACCCCGAAGTGGTCAATACCATTCAGGCGGCGGTCAACAGCGGCGACTACGCCAAATACCGCCTCTACCGCGATGCCGTCAACAACCGTCCGGTAACCACCATCCGCGATATGCTGCGGCTGAAAACCGAAAACTGCACGCCGATTGATATCAGCAAAGTCGAGCCGTCTGAAAATCTGTTCAAACGCTTCGACAGTGCCGCCATGTCGATCGGCGCATTAAGCCCCGAAGCGCACGAATCGCTGGCGGTGGCCATGAACCGTTTGGGCGGCTATTCCAACTCCGGCGAGGGCGGTGAAGACCCGAAACGCTACGGCACCGAAAAAGTGTCGCGCATCAAACAGGTGGCTTCCGGCCGCTTCGGCGTTACCCCCGCTTATCTGATGAGCGCCGACGTGATTCAGATTAAAGTGGCGCAAGGCGCGAAACCCGGCGAGGGCGGCCAACTGCCCGGCGACAAAGTAACGCCTTATATCGCCCAACTGCGCTACGCCGTGCCCGGTTCCACCCTGATTTCGCCGCCGCCGCACCACGATATTTATTCCATCGAAGACTTGGCGCAGCTGATTTTCGACCTCAAACAAATCAACCCCAAAGCGCTGATTTCGGTGAAGCTCGTGTCGCTGCCCGGCGTCGGCACCATCGCCACCGGCGTGGCCAAAGCCTATGCCGACCTGATTACCATCGCCGGCTACGACGGCGGCACCGGCGCCTCGCCCTTATCCAGCGTGAAATACTGCGGCTCGCCGTGGGAATTGGGCTTGGCCGAAGCGCAACAGGCTCTGGTTGAAAACAACCTGCGCCACAAAGTGCGCCTGCAAGTGGACGGCGGCCTGAAAACCGGCCTCGATATCATCAAAGCCGCCATTCTCGGCGCCGAAAGCTTCGGCTTCGGCACCGGCCCGATGGTGGCGCTCGGCTGCCGCTACCTGCGCATCTGCCACCTGAACAACTGCGCCACCGGCATCGCCACCCAAGACGACACCCTGCGCGGTAAGCACTACCACGGCGATGCCGAAAAAGCGATGAACTATTTCCGCTTTATCGCCCAAGACGTGCGCGAAATTCTCGCCGAACTGGGCGTGGAAAAACTCACCGACCTGATCGGCCGCACCGAACTCTTGGAAATCATCGAAGGCAAAACCGCCAAACAGCGCGGGCTGGATTTGGGCAAACTGCTGTATTCGCCCAAAGTGCCCGACGGCAGCGCGCGCCACTGCACGCAAAACAACGCCCCGTTCGATAAAGGCCGTCTGAACGCCGAGATTGTGCGCGAAGCGCAAGAAGCGCTGGCAAACGGCAGCGGCACCGACATGAGCTTCGACATTTCCAACCTCGACCGCAGTGTCGGCGCCGCACTCTCCGGCATCATCGCCCAAGCGCACGGCAACCGCGGCAAAACGGGCCAAGAGTTCAACATCAGCCTCAACGGCACCGCCGGCCAAAGCCTCGGCGTGTGGCTCGCGGGTGGCGTGAACCTCGACCTCACCGGCGATGCCAACGACTATGTAGGCAAAGGCATGGCGGGCGGCCGCATCGTGATCAAACCGCACAACGGCGTCGCCTTCAAAGCCGAAGACGCCGCCATTGCCGGCAACACCTGCCTCTACGGCGCCACCGGCGGCGAACTCTTCGCCTCCGGCCGCGCGGGCGAACGCTTCGCCGTGCGCAACTCCGGCGCATTGGCGGTGGTGGAAGGCATCGGCGACAACGGCTGCGAATACATGACCGGCGGCGTGGTGGCCATTCTCGGCAAAACCGGCATCAACTTCGGCGCGGGCATGACCGGCGGCTTCGCCTACGTGCTCGATGTAGACGGCAAATTCAAAGGCCGCATCAACCCCGAAATGGTCGAAGGTTTGGAGATAACCGATCTGCCCACCCATCAGGAACACCTGCGCGGCCTGATCGAACGCCACGTCGAGCTGACCCACAGCCGCATCGGCGAGCGCATCTTGGGCGATTGGGAAAACCACGTCGGCAAGTTTGTGCTGGTGAAACCGAAAGCCAACGATGTTAACGCGCTGCTCGGCCACAAACGCCGCACCGTGATGGAATTGCGCGAAGTAACCGCCTAAACGCAAAAAAGCCCGTTTTCAGACGGTCTCAAACTGGCCAAGCAGCCTGAAAGGCCGTCTGAAAATGATTGGTCGGGCATCAATGTCCGACTTACTGGCTTGCCAACCAAGCAGATATGGCACAGGAGAAACTGCATGACACAACTGACATTGGAAAAATTCACCG
>NZ_JAUNHL010000047.1 GCF_030523955.1 Neisseria sp. | reverse complement strand
ATGTCCCTTAGAGAGATGCTACTCCAAAATAGCACCCATTTTGTCCCTTACGCCTGATTAAACAATCACTTGAATGGCATACACCATATTGAAAAAAGCCGTCTAAAAACTTTTCAGACGGCCTTTGCTGCCAATCGGCTAAGGTGGATAACGCTTATTTCTTCAACCGCCCGTGCAGCTCCTGCACGCTGTACACGCCCAGCGCGTTCATGCTTTTGGCGCCTTCGCTCATGGCTTCGCCGCCGGCGATGGTGGTGTATTGCGGCACGCGCTGGGTGAGTGCGGTGCGGCGGATGCTGTGGCTGTCGGCCACCGATTGCGCGTCGCTGCTCACGGTGTTCACCACCACGGCGATTTCGCCGTTTTTAATGGCATCGACAATATGCGGGCGACCTTCGAGCACTTTGTTGATCACGGCCACGTCTTCCACGCCGTTCTCTTTCAGATAGGCCGCTGTGCCGCGCGTGGCGACCAGGCTGTAACCGAGCTGCTGGAAGTTTTTGGCGGTTTTCACCACCAGCGGTTTGTCTTCGTTTCGCACGGCGAGGAACACTTTGCCGCTTTCGGGCAGGCGCTCGCCCGCGCCCAGTTGCGATTTCAGATAGGCTTCGCTGAAGGTGGCGCCCACGCCCATCACTTCGCCGGTGGAGCGCATTTCGGGGCCGAGAATGGTATCCACACCGGGGAATTTGATAAACGGGAACACGGCTTCTTTCACGGCATAAAAGTCGGGAACCACTTCTTTTTCAACGCCTTGCTCTTTCAGGCTGATGCCCGCCATCGCGCGCGCGCCCACTTTGGCCAGCGGCACGGAAGTGGCTTTCGACACAAACGGCACGGTGCGCGAGGCGCGCGGGTTCACTTCGAGCACGAACACCACGCCATCCTGCACGGCAAACTGCACGTTCATCAGGCCGACCACGTTCAGCGCGTAGGCCATCGCTTTGGTTTGGCGGCGGATTTCGTCTTGCACTTCTTCGGAGAGCGAATACGGCGGCAGCGAGCAGCCGGAATCGCCCGAGTGGATACCGGCCTGCTCAACGTGCTGCATGATGCCGCCGATAACCACCTCTTTGCCGTCTGAAACGCAGTCCACGTCCACTTCGATGGCGTTGTTCAAGAAGAAATCGAGCAGCACGGGGCTGTCTTCCGACACCTGCACCGCTTCGCGCATATATTTCTGCAATTGCTCGGCCGAATGCACCACCTGCATGGCACGGCCGCCCAACACATACGACGGGCGCACCACCAGCGGGTAGCCGATTTCTTCGGCCAGCACCAGCGCTTCTTCTTCGTTGCGGGCGGTGCGGTTGGGCGGTTGGCGCAGGCCGAGGTCGTGCAGCACTTTTTGGAAGCGCTCGCGGTCTTCGGCGGCGTCGATGCTGTCGGCAGAGGTGCCGATGATGTTCACGCCGTTTTCCACCAGCGCGTTGGCGAGTTTCAGCGGCGTTTGGCCGCCGTAGTGCACAATCACGCCCCACGGGTTTTCGGTGCGCACGATTTCGAGCACGTCTTCCAGCGTGAGCGGCTCGAAATAGAGGCGGTCGCTGGTATCGAAATCGGTGGAAACGGTTTCGGGGTTGCAGTTGACCATAATGGTTTCGAAACCGCTTTCGCGCAGCGCCAAAGCCGCGTGCACGCAGCAATAGTCAAACTCGATGCCCTGACCGATGCGGTTGGGGCCGCCGCCGAGAATCATCACTTTTTTGTTGGCCGACGGACGCGCTTCGCATTCCTCTTCATAAGTGGAATAGAGATAGGCGGTGTCGGATTGGAACTCGGCCGCGCAGGTGTCCACGCGCTTGTAAACCGGATGCAGTTTCAGGCCGTAGCGGTGTTCGCGCACTTCTTTTTCAGACAGGCCCAACAATTGCGCCAAACGCTTGTCTGAAAAACCTTTGCGTTTCAGACGGCGCAGGGCGGCATAGTCCAAATCGTTCAGACGGCCGTCTGAAACCTTTTGCTCTTCGGCCACAATGTCTTCGATTTGCGCCAAAAACCACGGATCAATCGCGCAGATTTCATGGATTTCTTCTTTGCTGAAACCGGCGCGGAACGCATCGGCCACATACAGAATGCGGTCGGGGCCGGGGTTGGCCAGCTCGCGGCGGATTTCGGCCTTGTCGTCGGTTTTCGGGTTGAAGCCGCACAAGCCGGTTTCCAAGCCGCGCAGCGCTTTCTGCATCGACTCCTGAATGGTGCGCCCCATCGCCATCACCTCGCCCACCGATTTCATCTGGGTGGTCAGGCGGTCGTCGGCGGCGGGGAATTTTTCAAAGGCAAAACGCGGGATTTTCGTTACCACATAATCAATCGAAGGCTCGAACGATGCCGGCGTGCGGCCGCCGGTGATGTCGTTGCGCAATTCGTCCAAAGTGAAACCCACCGCCAGCTTGGCCGCCACTTTGGCAATCGGAAAGCCCGTGGCCTTGGAAGCCAGCGCCGAAGAGCGCGACACGCGCGGGTTCATCTCGATCACAATCATCTCGCCGTTGGCGGGGTTCACGGCAAACTGCACATTCGAGCCGCCCGTGTCCACGCCGATTTCGCGCAACACCGCTAAACTCGCATTGCGCATAATTTGGTATTCTTTATCGGTGAGCGTTTGCGCGGGCGCAACGGTAATCGAATCGCCGGTGTGCACGCCCATCGGATCGAAATTTTCAATCGAGCAGATGATGATGCAGTTGTCGTTTTTATCGCGCACCACCTCCATTTCATACTCTTTCCAGCCGAGCACGGACTGCTCGATCAGCAATTCGTGCGTGGGCGAAGCATCGAAACCGCGTTCGCAAATCGCCATAAATTCGTCTTTATTGTAGGCAATGCCGCCGCCCGAACCGCCCATGGTGAAAGACGGGCGGATCAGCGTGGGGAAGCCCACCTGCTCCTGCGCCGCCAACGCCTCGTTCATGGTGTGGCAAACGAATGATTTCGGGCAATGCAAGCCGATTTTTTCCATCGCCTCTTTAAAACGGCCGCGGTCTTCGGCTTTGTCGATGGCGTCTTCGGTGGCGCCGATTAACTCGACGTTATACTTCGCCAGCACACCGTTGCGCGCCAAATCCAGCGCGCAGTTCAACGCCGTCTGGCCGCCCATCGTCGGCAGCACCGCATCGGGGCGCTCCTTGGCGATAATCTTCTCCACCGTCTGCCACATAATCGGCTCGATATAGGTAACATCGGCCATATCGGGGTCGGTCATAATCGTGGCGGGGTTGGAATTGACGAGAATGACTTTATAGCCCTCCTCGCGCAAAGCCTTGCACGCTTGCGCGCCGGAATAGTCGAACTCGCAGGCCTGGCCGATCACAATGGGGCCGGCGCCGATGATTAAGATGGATTTTAGGTCGGTACGTTTGGGCATGGTGGGGTCTCTTTTTTTAGATTAAAACTTTAATAGGCAATCAGTTATGCTTTTTATCGGATTTCTTTACCCAAGCATAACGTTCTGGGTCTAATTTCAATAAATAGGCTTTCAGTTCGGCTTTTTTCTCTTTATTTGCTTTGTAATAAACCACTTTAATTTCTGCATCTGTATTATGTGTTGGCGCACCTAAATATTCTGCTTTCTTAAACCACTCTGAACCGGTCGTATATTCTCTGATTTCGAAATGCAGTGCACCCAGCAAAGTACAGGGACGGTAATCTTTAGGAGATAATTCATGTGCGGTTTCGGCTAATTCTATACCTTCATAAAATTTATCTAAATCACGTTTTACACCGCCGAATGTCGTAAAAAATGCAGATTTCAATTTTTTATCTTTAATTTTATTTTGTGTAATATCTTTTAATAATGTTTCTGCACGCTTAGCCAATTCGGCTTTACGCAGATGGCTGCTGGCATTAACTGCATGCCATACACTTTTTTGTTTCTGAAATAAATCAATATAATATTCTGCTTCTAAACAGTGGTGGATTTGGTAAATCTTGCTGTGTTTAGCAAAATAATTTTGCTTGCCAGTAGTTTCAAGCCAAACAACTTCTTCTTCGGATAGCCTATCACTCAGGCTGAGCTTCCTCAAAATAGGAAACAGTTTTTGTCTATCCGCATTAGCTACCCAGTCAATATCAAACGACTGTAAAAGACGTTTTTCCGCTTCGATACGTTCTCTTTCTTCCTGCTTGCGCTTTTGCTCGGCATGATAAGCTGCTGCATATTCAGGATCGTTTTGTAATTTTAATTGATGCTCTATTTCTTTTATTTCTTTTTGGATTTTATCCAGTTCTGCAATGTTCTGTTTTTTTAATTTTTCAATTTCCTGTGCGTGCCGTGATTTTAAATTGGCCATTTCCCTAAGATGGCGTTCTGCCATTACTCGACTGTTCGAGGTATATTTGCTCTGGCAAACGATATATTGCTTTTTAACTTCTTGAAGTTTCCGCTCTAAGGACGTATACGGATACTGTTCGATTTCAGCAGGCGAACGCTTTTTCAACCTTTCTGTTTGCTCTTGTTTGGCTACTGAAAAAAATGTTTCGTAATCATTCGGATTTAACAAATACTTTGAGAGTGCAATCAATCCAGTTTTGCTGATTTCATCAGCTATTTTTTGTCGATACGTTTGTCCGGTTTCGGGATATTTATCCAATACTAAAATAGCGTTGCTGATAACTTTATTAAGTTTTCCCGTAAGCATTAAGTCATCTACGCAGTATTTCTCAAAGATATTCATGACGTTTTCCTTTTGGTTTTGCTCTAGTTTTTTAGTAATTCGTAGCAAGCGTAGCCTGCGTATAGGATCTGTGGCGCAGCCACGCACGCGTTCATTGCTACCACAAACCCCAACCGCCGCGTGCGTGCCGTTGGCACATTTATGCCCTTTAGGGTACACCCTACCGCGTACTTGATATTGCTTGTATCGGCAAACCGTTTCATGCCTGCCTAAAACGATTGGGCTTGCCGTGTTTCGGTATTTGTCGGATTCGGAAATCCGACCTGCTTGGTGTGGCGCAAACCGCGGTCGCCGTAGCAACCGTAGGTTGGGTTGAAAACCCAACATCACACCCTTCAATTATTTCAAATTGTTGGATTTGCCCACCCAATTTCTTTAACAGGTCAATACCCAACCTCTTCTTAAATTTAACGGTTTTGTTGGGTTTGCAACCCAACCTACGGGGTGGCTGTTGTTTCAAAGCAACCGTAGGTCGGGCATTTATGCCCGACTGTTACTTGGGTGCGGATTATGTCGGGCATTAATGCCCGACCTACCAAAAGCGTAGCCTGCGTGCAGAATGTGCGGCGCAGCCACGCACGCGTTGCTATTTTTCTGACAAGACCCAACCGCCGCGTGCATGCCGTTGGCACATTTATGCCCTTTAGGGTACACCCTACCGCGTATTTGATATTGCTTGTATCGGCAAACGGTTTCATGCCTGTCTGAAACGATTGGGCTTGCCGTGTTTCGGTATTTGTCGGATTCGGAAATCCGACCTGCTTGGTGCGGCGCAAACCGTGGTCGCCGTAGCAACCGTCGGTCGGGCATTGATGCCCGACTGTTACTTGGGTGCGGATTGTGTCGGGCATAAATGCCCGACCTACCAAAAGCGTAGCCTGCGTGCAGGGTGTGTGGCGCAGCCACGCACGCATTGTTATCTTCCTGAAAAACCCAACCGCCGCATGTGTGCCATTTGGAACATTTATGCCCTTTAGGGTACACCCTACCGGCCGTCTGAAAAATACCGTTTGACCGCATATCTGCCAATGCCTGTCTGAAAAATCCTGCCGCTTGTTTTTCCAACCAAACAAGCCTTGCGGCTTGTTGCCCTCTCCTCAACCCTCCCCTACGGGGGAGGGAGTGGTGTGGCTGATGAGTTTTGCATTGGTGTTTTTAAGCAAGCGTTGGTTTTGCCTGCCATCTCTTTCGCTTCTGTCATCTGTTCCCTCTCCCGTGGGAGAGGGTTAGGGAGAGGGCTTGTTTGGGCTGCTCGAATATCTGTTTCTTAAGCAGCTAATGTTCTGCCCTCTCCCACACGGGGGAGGGAGTGGCACGGCTGGCGTTTCTGGATGTTGTTGTATCCGGCAAACGTTTTTCAACTCATTCCGGTTTTGCCCGTTCTGCTATTTTTCAGACGGTCTTTCCAATGTTTGCAACGCTCTTAAAATTTCGGCCAATACGTCTTCGGTTTGCCGCAAGATTTCATCGTTCCAAAACCGCAATACGGTAAAACCGAGGCTGTTCAGGTAGACTGTGCGTTCGGCATCGTAGCCTGCCTGTTCGGCGTGTTGACCGCCGTCGGCTTCGACAATCAGCTTTGGGGTAACGCACACGAAATCAACGATATAGTTACCCATCGGCTGCTGGCGGCGAAATTTATAACCGTTCAAGCGCCCTGCTCGCAGGTGGTGCCACAGGCGGGTTTCGGCTTCACTCATATTGCTGCGCAGGTTTTTGGCGCGCTCTTGTAAAACGGGATTGCGGTTGGCAAACAGTTTGTTTTGCATGATGGTGTTTTGCTTCTTTATGCCTGTCTGAAAATATTTGTTCAGACAGGCATGTCCCTTACAACCCCGCCATCCACATTTTTACGGCGAAACCGATAAACAGCACGCCGACGGCGGCCATGGCGGAGGCGGATATTTTGGTGTGCCGTTTAAACGCGCGGGTGAGTGTGCGGCCGGCGAACACCAGCGTGTTTAAATATAGCAGGCTCACCAGCTGCAAAATCACGGCCAGCGCGAGAAAACTCAGCGCGGGGTGCGGGTAGGCCGGATCGACGAACTGCACGAAAAACGATAAGAAAAACAGTATCGCTTTCGGGTTGGTTAGGCTCAGCAGCAGCGCGCGTTTGAAAATGTGCTGCGGTTCGGGCGGGTTGTTTGCGCCGCTCGCCGCGGCCGTTGCGCCCGGCCGGAAGTGCCATTTTTTGGCGGCGCCGCGCAGCAGGTTGCAGCCGATATAGGCCAAGTATAACCCGCCGGCAAGCTTGATGCCGTGAAACAGGGCGGGATAGAGCTTGAGCAGGGTGCCGGCACCCAATACGGTGGCGAGTATCAGCAGGCTGTCGCCCAGCAAGATGCCCGCCACGGCGCGGTAGGCGGCCTTGGCGCCGTGTTGCCCGGCGACGGTGAGGCAATACATGGAATTGGGGCCGGGCAGCAGGATAACGGCGATGGTGCCGATAATATAGGCTGCAAGGTCGGTTATGCCGAACATTTTCAGACGGCCTCAGGGCGGGTTATCAAGTTAAAGAACGGCGGCCTGCGCGTTAAAAGCTGGTGATAAACGTGATCAGGCCGAGAAAAATGCCGGGCGCGTTGGCCAGCGCCACGGGAATATCGCGGTTTTTTTTAAACAGGGCGTAAATCACCCATAAGGTGCAGTTGATCGCGGCCACCAAAGGTTGCAGCCATGCGCCTTTCTGGCCGGCCAGATTCATTTGTATCTGCGGAATATAGGCTACATACATGCCCACCGCCATCATGGTGGCGACGATGGATAAGATGCGGATTTGTTTGTCGGTAAATGCCATGGTTGTTCTCTGTTTTTGAAGCTTTTTGTTGTTTTGTTTTTCAGACGGCCTGTGTTGAGCGAGGCCGTCTGAAAATATAGATTCAAATATAACGGCTGATTTCTAATAAATTGCCGTCGGGGTCGCGCAGGTAAACCGATTCGATCGCCCCCACTGCGCCCGTGCGCGGCACGATGCCGCTCAAAGCCCGAATGCCGTGCGCCTCCAGCTCGGCCAGCACCTGCTCCGGCGGGGTGTCGGTGAGCAGGCATAAATCGGCCGTGCCGCAGCCGGCGTTTTGCGCATTGGGCAACACTTCGGCGCCGCGTTGGTGCAGGTTGATTTTCTGGCGGCCGAACAGCAGCGCCTTGCGGCCTTCGCCGAACGTGATTTCCTGCATACCCAAAACCTGCGTGTAAAACGCGATGCTTTTTTCGATATCGGCAACGGTCAGCACCAAATGGTCGAGCGCGGTAATGTTCATTTCAAGCGGGCCTTTTCAGACAGGCATTTCAGACGGCCTTGGCCGCTTTCATGCTGTCGATAAACTTATCAAACAGATAAGCCACATCGTGCGGGCCGGGGCTGGCTTCGGGGTGGCCTTGGAAGCTGAATGCCGCCTGGCCAGTCAGCTCGATGCCTTGCAGCGAACCGTCGAACAGCGAGCGGTGGGTGACTTTAACGTTTTCGGGCAGGCTGTCGGCATCCACTTCAAAGCCGTGGTTTTGGCTGGTGATCATCACTTTGCCGCTGGCCAAATCCTGCACGGGGTGGTTGGCGCCGTGGTGGCCGAACGCCATTTTGCGGGTTTTGCCGCCCACCGCCAGCCCCAGCAATTGGTGGCCCAGGCAGATGCCGAACAGCGGCTTTTTGCTCTCCAGCAGGTTTTTCACGGCGGCGATGGCGTAATCGCAAGGCTCGGGATCGCCGGGGCCGTTGGACAAGAATACGCCGTCGGGGTTTAAAGCCAACACATCGGCAGCGGGCGTTTGCGCCGGCACCACGGTCAGGCGGCAGCCGCGCTCGGCGAGCATACGCAAAATATTGGTTTTCACGCCGAAATCATAAGCCACCACATGATAAGGCTGCTTTTCAGGGCTGCCGAAGCCTTGGCCGAGCTGCCATTCGCCTTCAACCCACTCATAAGATTCGCCGCAAGTTACCTCTTTAGCCAAATCCTTGCCTACCATGCTGCCGAACGCGGCAATCAACTCGCGCGCCTTCTCTTCGGTGGCATCCGCACCGGTGAGAATCGCGCCTGCCTGTGCGCCCTTGTCGCGCAGAATACGGGTGAGGCGGCGGGTGTCGATGTCGGCAATCGCCACGGTTTGGTTGCGCACCAGATAGTCCTGCAAGCTTTCGCTGCTGCGGAAATTGCTGTGCAACAGCGGCAGGTCGCGGATAATCAGGCCAGCGGCATACACGGCGCGGCTTTCCGTGTCTTCGCCGTTGGTGCCGGTGTTGCCGATGTGCGGATAAGTGAGGGTAACGATTTGCTTGCAGTAAGAGGGGTCGGTGAGGATTTCCTGATAACCGGTCATGGAAGTATTGAACACCACTTCGCCGGAAGTCGTGCCGTTAAAACCCACCGAGGTGCCGTGAAACACGCTGCCGTCGGCGAGCACTAAGATTGCGGGTGTGGTCATGATGGGTATCCTGTGTTGGCTGGGTGTGGAACGGCTTTAGAAGGGTTAAGGCCGTCTGAAAAGAATCCGGCTAAAAAAAAACACGCCGCACAACCGGAAACAGGCTGTGTTACGTGCTTTTTTGGATATAGACACTATATCGTAGAAGCAAGTTATTTTAATCGAAAATGCCGATAGTCTCAAGCGTTACGATGAGGAAAAATCATCAGCGGCAGTTGCCGGAGTGTTGTATTTAGAAGATATGGAATGGTTAATTCTTGTTTAAAACATATTGGTGTTAAGAATGCGCGTGCTAGAATTGCCAAGAAAATTTTATTGATTGCTAAATAACAAAATTCAGACAGGCATTTAATATAAAGGCCTGCCACACTACGGACAAAACAATGAAAAACCTTACTCCATTCTCACGCCCTAAAATTCTAACCCGCCTAACCGCTGCCATTTTTTCGCTTTATGCTTTTAATGCAGGCGCGACCACATTCGAGCAAAGCCCGATGTTGGGCATCGGAAGTTCATATTCTCCCAATGTGCTACTGGGACTCTCGGTGGAGTTTCCGACCGCGGGGGCTGCCTATCAGAAAAAAGGGGTTGGGATCACCATAGATAACCATATGGTTTTAACGGACGAAGCTTTTCGAAACAATACCTATCTGGGCTATTTTGACCCCGATAAGTGTTACAGCTATAACACTGGCGGCGGATATTTTACGCCGACACGGCTGGCACCTGCCAACCGCTATTGCACCGGTGAATTCAGTGGCAATGCTTTGAACTGGATGACCATGACCACGATTGATATTTTCCGCCAAGCTATGACAGGAGGAAATCGTGCGTTAGGCCTAGAAACTACCTCACAGGCTTATCAGAATGGTGATACTGTGGGGAAAACGATTTTACGCCGTGCATTTGTTAATAGAGATCAAAACGGAGCATATGGTTTATTTAGGCGGGCGGTAGAGAGAAACCTTGCCTATAAAATTTTTCCAAGCTCGGTATTATCGCAAATGCCGGCAAGCGGTAATCTATTGTTGCGCAACGAAGGCTTTCAGGTAGCATTAGGTAATTCATATTTGAAATCTTTTACCGGAAACCCCGGGGTATATAATGTTCAGGTTGAGGTTTGTAATCCCGATATGCCTGAAAAAAACTGCTACGCCTATAGCGCAACCAACCTGAAACCGGAAGGTTTGATGCAGGAATATCGGCAAAAAATGCGGTTTAGTGTGTTCGGCTATTTGAATAGCAACAGTGTTTACCCGAAGGGAAACCAGATAAACGGTGGCGTAATGCGTGCCCGCATGAAATCGCTGGCCGGAGAAACGACTGCCGACGGCATTGTATTAGGCAATGAAATTAACTCACAAACAGGGCAGTTTGAAACAAACCCTGATCAACAGGACGCTTCTGCCAGCGGGGTAAGCAATAGCGGTGTAATCAACTATCTGAATAAATTCGGAGACAGCGGAAAATATCGTGATGCAGATCCTGCTGCGGAGCTTTACTACGCAGGTTTGCGGTATTTCAGAAATAAAGGCAATCTGCCGGAATATATCAAAGCAATCAAAACCAGCGACACAACAGCCAACAATACCGCCAAAGATAACTTCCCGGTTATTGAAAATTGGAACGATCCTTTACTGCGGCAAGGGGAAACCGAAGCCAGTAAAGAGGCGGTTTGCCGCCCTAATTTTCTGCTTTATATCGGTGACACCTTTACTCATCATGATAACGATCTGCCTAATGCTTACAGGCCGAATGCCACTGGTCTTCCAACACCGGTCATTCCCAGTGATGATGTTGAAACGGAAACTTATCTGAAAAAAGTCGAAGATGCCGAAAGTGCTTTTACCCTTTATAACAATGGTGCTAGAAAACAATTCGGTGCAGGGGGGCAATATTCTTACGGCGGCATTGTCGGCTTGGCTTATTGGGCGCGTACCAACGATATCCGCGCAACCATGCCGGGCAACCAAACCATCCGCACCATCATGGTGGATGTATTAGAAAGAGGTGAGTACCGCAGCACAGGTAGCAATTGGAACGACAACGTTTTCTATTGGGCAGCCAAATATGGCGGCTTTACCGATCAAGAAAATGAAGACAGAGGCTTGCTGCCGGTATTGAAACCCAATTCAGACCCCAAGTCGCGCGTGCAATGGACCAGCGATTCTGTAGGCAGCACGAGCCTTCCTGCTTTCAAAGACGGCGTGCCGAATACGTACGGTGCGGCAGCAGACCCGGAGAGCCTGACTAATGTATTGAGAAAATCGTTTAAAAATTTTGGTGGAAAATCCGACACGCCCACTCAAACCGCATTGGGATTGGATTTGAGCGACACAGGCGTGATGGATATATCGGCCAATACCTTGATTACCCAGTCAAGCTATAAGCAAAACGAATACGGCTGGCAGGGCGATGTGATTGCTTACCGCTCTTCGGATGTATTCGGTAATCTGATTAATAATCCGCCGACACCGGCATGGAAACTAAGCGACCGTTTGGCAAACTACCGCCAGAATTGGAACAGCCGCAATGTTTGGGCGCGAACCACCGGTGGTGTGTATCAATTTTCCCGCGCCAATGTGACGCAATTTACATCAGCTTTGGCATTGGGCAATCAAGGCCGCGCTATCGATGATCCTGCCAACTTGATTGAATATGTTTTGGGATCGAATCAATATGAAGAGAGTGCAGGCGCATCATTTAGAAAACGCCCTGACAACGGTTTGCTGGGCACCGTTGTCAACTCTGCTGTTGCGGTAGTTAAAGCGCCGCAGAGCGAAAGTTTGAAAGAGTGTAAATACACCAATTTCAACACCGTTCAAAACAGAAAAACACTTTATGCTTTTGCTGCGAATGACGGTATGCTGCATATCGCCGATAACGACGGTAATGAGCAGTTTGCCTATCTGCCTGCCGATGCACTGCCCAAGTTGAAACAGTTTGCCGAAACAGGGCAGCCTCACTTCTTTATTAACGACGGTTCGCCCGTGGCTGCGGAAGTATGCTTTGCATCCGGCTCTCGTAAAGAGGCTAAATCGGTTATCGTCGGCACAACAGGCCGTGGCGGTAACAGTGTGTATGCCGTTGATGCAACGAATATGGGCGCAAGCACAACGCCCGGTCAAGCAAACGTTATGTGGGAGTTTAACGCTTCTGATGATTCCGGCCTCGGCCTTACCGTACATAAACCGGTTATCACCAATGTGATGATTGGCGGACAGTCTGTTCCGGTTGCAGTAGTCAGCAGCGGTTATAACGCGGCAGGCGGTGAAGGTTATATTTATATCTTGAGATTGGATAAAGGCAGCAATAATTGGTCTCAAGGTACGAATTATTGGAAAGTGAAACTCGGATCAACCGGCGTAGGCATGCCGAAAGTGGTAGATACCGATAACGACGGTAACCTAGACCGCATTTATGTGGGCGATGAGTCGGGTGTAATGTGGCGTATCGATTATGCCAACGGTGCATGGCAAGCGGCAAAAAAACTGTTTATCGGCACACAACCGATAACCGGTGCGCCAGACGTATTTAAAAATGCAGATAATTACACGGTTGTATTCAGCACCGGCAAATATTTCGATGCAAGCGATGCATCGGCAACACAACAAAATTACGCCTATGGCCTTTTTGATAAAGATGGTTCAACAATAAGCGACAATCAGTTATTGGCACAATCGGCCACACTCTCAACTCCTGTTGCCTTTGGCGGCAGCGCGGGCAACAGTAAAGTGTATTACAGTACTACTCAGAATACCCTGAATGCGGATAACAAAGGTTGGAAGCTGCAAATGCCCGTAGGTTTTATCAGCGTTGCGGATGGTTTGATACGTCGTAATAAAACAGCCCAGTTTTCCGCTTTCAAAACAGCTAGTGGCGGCACCATCGATGCCAATGCAACCGGTAACGTGTGTGTAGCCGACTCCGGCGAATCTGCAACCATTGAAGTTGATGTTCGTACCGGGGCGATGTATAAGGATGCTGTTTTCGATACCAACAATGATAAGAAATTTGTTCTTAAAGAAGGTGGTGACGTGCTCGCCGGTATGGTGGTAGAAAGCGGTAAGATTGCTTTGCTTCCTTCTGTCGCTACGGTTCTTATAGATGGTAAATATTATGACGTGGTAATCAAAGTGGGCGATGATGGCAAATTTAGTGTTGAATATCTGAACCGATTTGCTACTCATGGCGTACGCCGTATCAGCTGGCGTGAGATTTTCTTCTAAACTATTAGAAAGAAGAGACTTTTGCAAAATTCTTTTCGATAACTTAAAACATTTGCGACATGCTCGGGTTTGACCCGAGCATCTTTTTGTTTTGGTAGGAAAAGCAGATACTCGGGTCAAGCCCGAGTATGACGAGATATAGCGGATTAACTTAACTTTCGCTACGGAGTTGCTGAGCCTTAGCTCAAAGAGAACGATTTTTGTCAGCCGCTAAAGCGGCAATGGAATCGGTTCCGTACGTGTGTACTGTCTGAGGCTTGCTGTTTTGTATCAAAGTAATTAAATCCGTTATATTTATAAGATCAATCCAATCATGAACAATGCCTGTCTGAAATGTTTTCAGACAGGCATTGTTCATCGGAAGCCGTAATCGGCGAAAAAACCGATTAGATTATGGAAACTTTAAAATATCCGGCTTAGATTATCAGCGTTTCTTAACGAAGCGGGTGTAAATAAATAAAATCAATACGGCGGCAATTGTTGAGGCAATCCAACCGGCGGGTTGCCCGACTTGGTACCAACCCAAGGATTGGCCGATGAGCCCGGCCAGAAAAGCGCCGGCAATGCCGAGTAGCGAAGTCATGATAAAGCCTAAATTGTCTTTGCCCGGATGCAGCAATTTAGCTAAAACACCAACAATGAAGCCTACGATGATGGTTGAAATCCAGCCCATGGTTTTTATCCTTTCTGGTTGGTTAATGATGGTGCGTTGGTACTTTAATGTTTTAATAATAGCATAGTAAAAATAAAATTTTCTACATTAAGATTATATTGCGGCATTGTTATGGGTAAACGGTACAAGGTTTGGCGGATTTAGTTGCAATTTGTGATTTGAATTATATTAAACAACACGGCGAGATTTTGTCTTGGCTTGAAGCGAATGATTTTTCAAGCCGTTCAAGTGTGGTTGTGTGGCTGCTTCAGAAAAAGTAGGCGTGTCATACTCGGGTAGAGCACGGGTATGACGTAACGGTAAATAGTTTGACTGTGTACCTTATCGTTTATCACTTTTCGCGGCGTGTGCTGTTTCTTGGTAAAAATCGTTTTCACCTGCGGGCCGGGTTTTAAAGCGCTTGTGCAGCCAATAATATTGCTCGGGATGTTCGCGTACCCGCGCTTCGATAAAATCGTTCATCCGTTGTGTGTCGGCGAGTACGTCGCCGCTGGGAAAGTTTTGCCAGACAGGGTAGAAGCGCAGCATGACGCTGCCGTCTCCGTGGCGGGTGGGAATGGCGGGTATCACTTTGGCGTTGGTCATGGCGGCAATGCGGCTGAGGCCGGGTGTGGTGGCGGTGGGGATGCCGAAAAAGTCGACGAATACTGAATCTTTTGCTCCGAAATCTTGGTCGGGCAGGTAGAGGAAGGGGGCGTCGCTTTTTTTCATTTGTTTGATGATGGCGCGCAAGCCTTCGGTACGGCCTATCAGGAAGACGTTGTTATAGCGGTGGCGGCCTTTTAGGACTTGTTCGTCCATTTCTTTGTTTTTTTGCTTGGAATACATGCTAATCAGGGGAACATCCTGATTGAGTGCGTAAACCGCTAATTCGAAGGCGGTAAAGTGCGGATAGAGCAGAATCACTTTTTCGCCGGCGGCCAAGGCATCATCCAGGTGGTGTTTGTCTTGATAGCGCACCAGTTTTTTGATGCGGGCGGCATCGCTGTACCAATAGAGGCCGTATTCCATCAATAAAATGCCCATTTGGCGAAAGTGCTCTTTCAATAGGGCGGTGTGTTGTTTTTCCGACCATTGGGGAAAGCATTTTTGTAGGTTGACCATGCCGATATGACGGCGGCGGGGAATCAGGTAATAGCAGAGCCAGCCGATCAGTGCGCCTAAGCTTTGAATCATTTCAAACGGCAGGCGCTGTATCCAATAGAGAATTTTAAAGACGAATTTCATGGTTTCTTTCATACGTCTTTTCAGACAGGCATAGGCCTGTCTGAAAAGATGCGGACGTTTCAATTTTCAAAACTATAACAGAGAATGGGAGGGAATTTGAAAACGTATGCTACGAGTGGAAATTTAGCCGGAGGTTCCTGGCCGATATAAGTGGTGTTGCGCGATATAGTCGGCAACAGCAGGATCGGTCAGTTTGCTGATGTCTTCGCCGCGGCGGACTTTTTCGCGGATCTCGGTCGAGCTGGCAGTGTGTGGCGGTGCTTGTAAGAGATGCAGGCTGCCCTCTTGCAGGGCTTGGCCTATCCAACCCTGTAATTCGCGCGCGGCACGGTTGAGGCTGTCGCCTTCGCGTACGGCCACGGCGATATGGATTTGTTTGACCAATTGCTGCCAGCGGCTCCAGGTATGCAGTTGCAATAGGCTGTCCATGCCGAGCAGCCAGTAGAGTTGTGCTTGCGGAAACAGCTGGCGGAAAATTTGTACGGTATCGAAGGTGTAGGTGGCGCCTTCGCGGATGATGTCGCAATCGCTGACGGCGAAGCGTTGGTCGTTGCGTACGGCCAGCTCGGTCATGGCGAGGCGGTGATGGGCGGCGGTGCGCGGGCTTTGTTTGTGATAAGGATCGCCGGCGGGCAGGAAAATCACGCTTTCTAAAGAAAGTTCGTCGGCAAATGCGCGGGCGATATGCAGATGGCCGTTGTGGATGGGGTCGAACGTGCCGCCGAATAAACCGATTTTTTGCATGGCAAACTCCGTTTGGGCTGTGGATACTGGTTAGGGCAGCGACATAAAATGGCGGCGGAAGTAAACCAGTGCCGAGGTTTCTTCGATGGCGGCGGTGCTGGTTAGGATTTCATCGGCGCTAACATAAAATACTTGATGGGTGCCGACGGTGTGTTCTTGTTGGATGGTGCAGTGCAGATGTGCCAAAGCGCCTTCTACCTGTAGTTGGCCGCTTTGGCCACGGTGCCAGATATGGTATTCGAAGCGTTCTTCCGGCGAAAGGGCGGTGATACCGGCGAAATGTTCGGCAACGTCTTGTTGGGAGGAGGAGAGTACGTTGATGCACAGGCCGCGGTTTTGTTGCAGGATGGGCAGTATGCGGGCATTTCGGTTGATGCAGAGCATCACAGTGGGCGGTTCGTCGGTAACCGGTGCGACGGCGGTCATGGTGATGCCGTAGCGCCCGGCCGGGCCGTCGGTGGTGATAACGTGAACACCGGCCGCACAGGCGGCCATGGCGTTGCGAAAAATTTGTTGCGGAGAAGAATTCATGATGAGGGCGTGAAATGGGCGTTACTCGCCATTTTGCCCGATAGCTATCAAATCGCCAAGTAAAGCGGTGAGTTGGGTGAGTTTTTCCCGCGACAGTAGGGATTCGATGGCATCGTATCGTTGATCGACTTGTGAGCAGATTTCGGTATAAAGCTTTTGACCGTCGTCGGTGAGTTTGAGGAATACGCGGCGTTGGTCGTTGGAGGGTTTCAGGCGCACCAACAGGTTGGCTTTTTCCAAACGGGTGAGAATGCCGGTGAGGCTGGGACGCAGAATGCAGGCTTGGTTGGCCAAATCCTGAAAATCCAGCGTGCCGTTTTCGGCCAACAGGCGGATGATGCGCCATTGCTGGTCGGTAATGCCGGCATCGTTGAGCAAGGGGCGGAAGTGGGTCATCAGGGCTTCGCGCGCTTGAATTAATGTGATGTTCAGAGAGACGTGTTTGGGTGTGTTGCTTGACATAAAAATCGTTCCTTATTGTACGGCTACGGGGGTGCTGCAAGTGTCTGGGTTGCGCGGTGTCGGTTGGCTTCGCCGCCGCTTGCGCGGCCTGTCTGAATGGTACCGAAAACCGCTTACCGGCTGTGGTGTTATGTTGTTAACTATATATTTTTTATCATAGTATGAATATGATGGCTAAACAAGATATTGGATGGGCGGTTGGCTGGCGTAAGTGCTGATTTATATCAAAATGGAAGTTTTTTCTGCTCCAGCCATTGTGTAAGGGGATGGGTGTGGTCGAGAAGGTGGTGCCGGTTGAAGAGGTCGAGCGAGCTCACCAGTGCATCGTTCATAAAAAGGCCTTGTTGCAAGGCGTTGATGACTTCGTCCAGCGGCATGAGGTTGAATTCGGCTACTTCTCCGTCTTGATTTTCCGGTTGATAGCCGTTTGGCAGTACTGCGTCGAAAATATGCAGGCATTCGCGATGCAGCCCGCGGGATACGGCGCGAAGGCTGAGGTGTTTGTTTTGGCAGACCAGCGGCTGTAAGAGTGATGCCGGCAAGCCCGCTTCTTCCCAGCCTTCTCGCCGCATGGCTTCTTCGGCGCTCTCGCCGCAGGAAATGCCGCCGCCGACCAGATTGTCGAGTTTGTTGGGGTCAACCGCTTTCTGAGGGCTGCGGCGGGCTATCCAGAGTTGCCAGTGGCCGTGGTGTTCGGCGAGGCCGTTGATGTGGATGGCGTGGCTTTGTAGGCCGAATACGCGAAAGGCGGCGCGCTCCAGTGCAAACAGCGGCTGCTGTTGGTGGCAGACATCGAACTGTTCGTTGCGCCAGCCGTCAAACAGTCCCAAATCGCACCAGACGCGGGCGGTGTGCTGTAATTGGTCGCCGAGGCTGAGCCAGTCGTCAGCATTAAGGGCAAGTCCGCTTTGGTAGGGCTGGCGCTGGTGTTCCGGCCAGTCTTTCAAGAGTAAATCGAGCCATTTTTCGTTGAGGTAACCGAGAGGGAGGCCGTTGAGGACGAGCGGATGCCAGTCTGAGGGGTTTAGGGCAAACTGTTGGCTGACCCGTTGCCATAAGGCGTCTTGCTCGGATTGGGTCAGTTTGCGGGGGAAGGTGGGTGAGCTCATCATCCGGCCTCGGGCTGGGAAAAAGCTTTATTCTAGCAAAACGGTTGGTGCTCGGGAGGAAATGGGACGGAGGTTGCGAATGCCTGTCTGAAAGGCGGGCGGCACAATCGGCGTCAGACGTGTTTAAGGTAGGGTGTTGTGGGAATATTTTTTGTTTAAAATATTGTTTAGAAATAAATTATTTTTAATTTTTTTATGGGTGTAAATAATTGGGCAAAGTAGGGCATTGTTTGAAAGATACAACACTTTCCTTTTGCTGTGCCTGTCTGAAAAAACGGCGGCATGCGGGTGTGGCGCGGTGTATCGTTGCGGTGAAGAGTGCTATCATAGCGACTGAACAAAATTGATTAAAGGAAATGATTATGCCCTTATTAGACAGCTTTAAAGTAGACCATACACGTATGAGCGCGCCGGCGGTGCGGATTGCGAAAACCATGCGTACGCCGAAGGGGGACGATATTACGGTTTATGATTTGCGTTTTTGCGTGCCCAATCAGGAGATTTTGTCGGAAAAAGGCATTCATACGCTGGAACATTTGTTTGCCGGTTTTATGCGCGACCACCTGAACGGCGATGGCGTGGAAATCATCGATATTTCGCCGATGGGCTGCCGTACCGGTTTTTACATGAGCTTGATCGGGGGGCCGAGCGAACAGGCGGTTGCCGATGCTTGGCTGGCTGCGATGCAAGATGTATTGGGCGTGCAGGATCAAAACCAGATTCCCGAGTTGAACGAATACCAGTGCGGCACTTACCAAATGCATTCGTTGCTGGAGGCGCAAGACATTGCCCGCGATGTGTTGGCGCGTAAGGTCAGTGTAAACAAAAACGAAGATTTGACGCTGGACGAGCGTTTGTTGAATGCGTAAAGCGGATTTAATTAATTTTCGATACAAGGCGCAGCAACGCCGTAGCGAAAGTTAATCCGCTGTAAAGCATTTGATTGCCGGAATGCGAAATATGCCTGTCTGAAAAGTTTTCAGACAGGCATTATTGTTAATGACCGTGCGGTTTTTTTAAGACTTCGTTACAATGTGGCTGCCAAGTTATTTTTAAGTGTGTTACGGATAATGTCGCCGGCCGGTTGTGGTTTCGCTGCGTTTTTATTGGACCGACGCGGCATTTCCTCCTCCGATGGCAGAAGAGGTGCCAAAACAAGGGTGTATGAAATGAATTCAGTCATTATTGCGGTTATCGTTGTGGTCGCACTCAGTTTAATGCGGGTTTCGGTGGTTTTATCTCTAATGATCGGTGCGATTACGGCCGGCCTGCTCTCGGGCATGGATGTTAAAACTATTGTAGACGTATTCAACAAGGGTTTGGGCGGCGGTGCGCCGGTGGCGTTGGCGTATGCCACGTTGGGCGCGTTTGCGGTGGCGCTGTCGCGAACCGGCCTCACCCAGCAGTTTTCCAATTGGCTGATCGGCAAAGTGAACCATAATGCCGAAACGGGTAAGTCGGCCACTTCCATCAAATGGGCCTTGTTTATCGGCCTGATTCTGGCAGGCTTTGCTTCGGGCACCATTATTCCGGTGCACATCGCCTTCATTCCGATTTTGATTCCGCCGCTGCTGCATGTGATGAACAAGTTGCAGCTCGACCGCCGTGCGGTGGCGTGCGCCATTACCTTCTCGATTACCGTGATGTACATGACGTTTCCCATCGGCTACGGGGTGATTTATCTGAACGACATCATGATTAACAACATCAATAAAGCGGGTGCGCCGCTGGGCTTTAGCGTGACCCCCGATATTGCTACGCCGGCAATGCTGATTCCTTCTTCCGGCATGCTAATCGGTATCTTGATTGCGTTGTTGTTCAGCTACCGCAAAAAACGGCATTATCAAGATGTGGCGTTGGAAGGCCTGTCTGAAAACGAAGCGCCGCCATTGATGTTGTGGCAGAAGGTTTTGATACTGGCCGGTGTCGTTGCTGCGCTGGTGGTGCAATTGTGGACGGATTCGATGATTTTCGGCGGTTTGGTCGGCTTCGGGCTGGTGTCGATGAGCGGCGTCATCAAATGGCGCGAACAAGATCATGTACTGACGCAGGGCATCCGCCTGATGGCGACCGTCGGTTTCATCATGATTACCGCCACCGGATTTTCCGCCGTTATTAGCGCCACCGGCGATGTGCCGGCTTTGGTGGAGGCTTCGGCAGGCGTGATAGGCGACAACAAAGGGATGGCGGCGTTGATTATGCTGCTAATCGGCTTGTTTATTACCATGGGCATCGGCTCTTCTTTTTCCACCGTACCGATTCTGACCGCGATTTACGTTCCCTTGTGCGTTTCATTCGGATTTTCGCCGATGGCCACAGTGGCCATTATCGGCGCGGCCGGCGCATTGGGCGATGCCGGTTCGCCGGCCTCCGACAGTACGCTGGGGCCGACCGCCGGTTTGAACGCAGACGGGCAACACGACCATATGTGGGATACCGTGGTGCCGACTTTTATCCATTTCAATATTCCTTTGATTTGTACCGCATGGCTGGCTGCCATGATACTGTAAACAGGAGAGAGACATGAGCAACGCTTTACCCATCAGCCGGCAATTAATCGACGAATTTGCCGAAAACGGCGCGGTAGTCGTACGCGGCTTGGTCGATGCCGAAGCCATTGCCGTGCTGGCAGCAGGGATAGACCGCAATATGGCCGCGCCCAGCCCGCGTGCCAAAACCGCCAGCAGAGCAGATGACAAAGGCTGGTTTTTCGAGGATTTCTGCAATTGGCAGGAAATCGATGAATACCGCCGGTTTATTTTCAACACCCGTATTGCAGAGGCGGCCGGCCAGTTGATGCAAAGCCGTGAAACCCGTCTTTATCACGACCATACGCTGGTGAAAACCGCAGGCACCCAGCAACCGACGCCGTGGCATCAGGATCAGCCGTATTACAATATCGAAGGGCGGCAAAACATCAGCATGTGGCTGCCGGTCGATCCGGTACCGCGTGAGGCGACGTTGGAATTTGTGGCCGGTTCGCACAAAGGGCCGTGGCTGATGCCGCGCTCGTTCATGGATAACCAAGCCAAATGGTTTCCCGAAGGCAGCTTGGCTGATTTGCCCGACATCGAGGCCGGCCGCAGTGCTTACCCGATTGTCGGCTGGGCGCTGGAGCCGGGCGATGCGGTGTTCTTCCATATGCTGACGCTGCATGCATCCAAAGGATCGGCCAATACCCGCCGCGTGTTTTCGGTACGCTTTCTCGGTGACGACATCACCCACGCGCCGCGTCCGTGGGTAACGTCGCCGGAATTTCCGGGGCTGGCCGAGCGTTTGCCGGCCGGTGCGCCGATGCATGACGACGATTTGTTCCCGGTGCTCTACCGCAGCGAGCAGGCTGCTTAATTTTGATTCAAGTGATCGAACTATAGCGGATTTAATTACTTCGATACAAGGCAGCAAGCCGCAGACAGTACAAGTAGTACGGAACCGATTCTGTTGCCGCTTTAGCGGCTTACCGAATCGTTCTCTTCGAGCTTTGGCACAGCAGAGCCTTCGCGAAAGTTAATTAAATTCGCTATATTCGTATTTTCAGACATAAAGAATGAACTTTCTTTAGATTATTTATTCCAAAGGAATAATATTTTGGTCGTGTTGATTAATTATTAAGGAGTAAATTATGAAAAAAACTTTGTTTGGTATGGTGGTTTTATCTTTTACAGCTGTCGCAACAGCTGCACCGGTTTCGGAAATACTTTCTATACAGCCGTTAAATGTATTTTTTCTAAGCGATCTTTCTAGCTTGATTGCAGAATTTTTCGGTCTTGATAAAGATTTCTTTTGTGCGCAAACTGACACTTGTAGACTTTAAGTATTTACATTTTCAGTATATTTAATAAATGCCTGTCTGAAGTTTACCCCCGTGCAAAAATACGTGGACTTTCAGACAGGCATTTTGATTCAAGTGATTGAATTACCGTTATTCTTTATTTCAAACGGGTACACTCAGTACGGAGCATCTTGCCTTCCTCCTGAACCATTTTATTTGCGTCTATGCTGCGACCGTAACCGAATCGGTTTGATCTTCACTCTATCGGATACGCACAATAACGTTTCAATCAAGCCGCTCGGCTTCCTCTCAGTGTGAAATCAGCTTTTCAATTTCGCCAATTGCGCTTCTACCTTGGCCATTTTGTCTGCCAAATCAGCCAGCTCGGCTTTATCTTTTTCCACCAGATGCGCAGGGGCTTTTTCGGTGTAGCCGGGTTTGGAAAGTTTGGCGTTCAGTTTGTCCAAAGCTTTTTGCAGTTTTTCCGCTTCCTTGTTCAGGCGGGCGGTTTCGGCGGCTTTGTCGATTTCCACTTTCAGCATCAGGCGGGCGTTGCGGGCGGCTTGGCACACGGCAACCGGCGCGTCTTCGCCTTCGGGCAGTTTGTCGACCAATTTGGCTTCGGTGAGGCGGGTGAGCGCGGGCAGGTATTTCAGCATGTCGGCCAGCTCTGCGCCGCCTTCGACCAACAGCGGCGCTTTCACGCCAGGGCCCAAACCCATTTCGCCGCGCAGGTTGCGCACCGATTCCACCAAACCTTGCAGGACGCTCATTTTTTCAAAAGCGGCGGGTACGATTTTTTCGGGTTGGGCTTCGGGGAAGGCGGCCAGCATGATGCTGTCGGCGGTTTTTCTGCCGCACATCGGCGCAACGGTTTGCCACAGTTCTTCGGTGATAAACGGGATAATCGGGTGCAGCAGGCGCAAAATCACTTCCAACACGCGCAACAGGGTGGCGCGGGTGGTGCGCTGGGTGGTGGGGCAGCCGGTTTGGATCTGCACTTTCGCCAGCTCGATATACCAGTCGCAATATTCGTTCCACACGAATTCAT
>NZ_JAUNHL010000104.1 GCF_030523955.1 Neisseria sp. | reverse complement strand
TGGTGCGGACGGAGAGACTCGAACTCTCACACCTCTCGGCGCCAGAACCTAAATCTGGTGCGTCTACCAATTTCGCCACGTCCGCAAAGCAAACGTATTATACGCAAAAACAGCATCCAAGCCTAGAATAAAATAACACTCAGAGCACAATTTTGATTTTTATAAAAATATTAAGAAAGCAGCGCTACCGGCGCACCTTAATAATGTTATCTATAAAATAAAAAACAAAAGCTTTCAGACAGGCTAAGACCTTTGCAAAATACCTAAAAGTGGATGAAGTTCGAGGTGTAGCAGCACAGCGAATGCAGACATATTAGAGATAGATAGGCAAGCAAGAGCACAAGCGCACAACGAAGAAGTTCACCACAACGCTTTCTGACTATGCTCCCTGGGATTTTTAACATCCTTGTCTTAGACAAACGAGCAGATACCCCTCATCATCACAACCGAACAGTTGCAGGACAACACAGCCGAGAGCTGGAAGCTTTGGTAAAGCGCCGCAGCCAGCTGGTGGAAATGCGCACGGCCGAGAAAAACCGTTTGGCGCAAATTCACTCCAGCCAACAGCAAAGTGTGGAAGATTTAATTCGGCACTTTAACACCTTGATTGCTGATCTGGACAAACAGATTGCCAAATAAAACGACAGCAATTTTGACGGCAAAAACAAAATCATCGGAGAGATAAAAGGCGTAGGGGGCACCACTTGCGACTTGCGCCACCTTGATGTCGATGTTGCCCGAGTTGGGGCGGCTGCCGCACAAAAGTAATGCCTTACTGGTCGGCGTTGTTCCGCCCGCCAAGCAAAGCGGTGAATCGGTTGGTAAAACCGGATGTATCGGCGGCAGGATGGAAGTGCGCAATGCCCTGTATATGGCCACCCTGACCGCCAGCCGCTTTGAGCCGAAAATCAAAGCATTTTACGAACGGCTTATCGGCAAAGGAAAACCGTTCAAAGTAGCCATTAATGCGTGTATGCACAAACTGCTGAGAATACTGAACGCGCGTGTACGCGACTACCTTCAGTCAGGCGGGCTGTCAGCCGCTTGGTTAACCGTGTTTGATGCTGCTTGACTGACGAGTCGGTAACACAGTTGCTAAGAACCAACTACGGTTTTACTAAAGACTACAACCTAGGGGTCTGTCGACAATTAACCGGCGAAGCGGTTTTTTGAGGCACAAACCGCGTATGCAAGGCAAAAAGCACAGCAAGGTTGAACACCTTGCGAGCATTTTAGCTTCGCAAGTCCGCTACGCTACCTAACGGAGCAGACGGGGATTTTTGACCAAAAACACCGCCGTTGCGTTAATTGTCGACAGACTCTAGAGGAAAGGACATAAAATAAAAATTCAATTATTAATCAAACCAAAAGCTTTATACAGCAATATAGCAGATTTAATTAATTTTCGATACAAGGCAGCAAGTCGCAGACAGTACAAGTAGTACGGCAAGGCGCAGCAACGCCGTAGCGAAAGTTAAGTTAATCTGCTATAGCTTTTACCTTCTTGATTCCCGACTTGATTATTTTGCATTTCAACACAAGATTAAATCAATCCATTCATCTGGACGTAGATGTTTATAACTAAATTTGTTTGTTTTTCATTTTGGCGTCAATTGCAATGTTTCATTTCTTTTGCCCCCTTGGCAGTTCATTCCATCCCAGAAAACCGTGCACGCTCCCAGCTTCCAACTCCTACTCTGCCGCCGCCATCTTTAGCGGTACAATAGCGGTTTTACCAAGTTTTGTTTAAGCAAAACGCATCATACGAAAGCATCCTCCCATGACTTCCCATAACTTAATCCTTGATTATTTGAACACTCAAGGCCTAAAGCTCAACGAGCAAGAAGTTCAAATATTACTATTGGCCGTACAAACCGTAATCGAACGCGGCCAGGCGGCGATAGAGCGCTCTGTTTTATGGTATGACCAAAACGGCGTACGGTTGGAAGATTACCTTACCGCCAATGATGACCGGCATGCCTGTCTGAAACAGATTTTCATGGCGCTAGACTCAGTATACGAACGCACCCGACCGCAAAGTGCTGCCGTTTATTTGAAACCGGCCGACTCAGCGAGCTTGGTTCGTGTGTCTCAACAAGGCCTTGCCCTCGAGCCTGTTCTACCGCTGGATGAGTCGGCGGCTATCCGCCATTTGGCCAGCCGCTGCGCCCAAACCGGCTGGCTCAATCAAGCCGACGATGCAGCCTATTGGCTATCCCTAAACGAATTGCAAGGCGAACACAATCTGCGCAGCGCCAGCCAAATCTCGTTACCCGTTCACCTCGAAAACGGTCGCGTGCTGGGCGTCGTGCATGCGGAATATGCACAAGCACATGCCATCGATGATGCCGCATTGGCCGAATGGGTGGCACTTGCACTTTCCTTGGTAGAGCCGATGCGCGAGTTGGCCGGAATTATGGAAACAGAAGAAGAGAAAGAATAAATCAAGCATGACTGAATTAAAATTTATTGCCTCTTGTCGCTTGCCTACAGAATGGGGCGTTTTTACCCTGTACGGTTTTGAAGAGCCCGGTGGACAAGAGCATGTAGCGCTGGTGATGGGCAATATTGCCGATGGCGAACCGGTACTTGCGCGCATTCATTCCGAATGCTTAACCGGCGATGCCCTATTCTCGCAAAAATGCGATTGCGGCCCGCAGCTACAAGCAGCGATGCAGGCGGTCAACCAAGCCGGGCGCGGCATGATTATTTATCTGCGCCAAGAAGGCCGCGGCATCGGCCTGATAAACAAAATCCGCGCCTACCAATTGCAAGACCAAGGGCTGGACACCGTAGAAGCCAATCTGGCACTGGGCTTGCCGGTAGACGCTCGCGACTTTACACTGGCACAATCCATGCTCAAGCATTTCGGCGTCAGCCAAGTACGTTTATTAACCAACAATCCCGAAAAAGTGGACACCCTGCGCACCAACGGCATTAACGTGGTTGAACGCGTACCGTTGCAGGTCGGCGAAAACATCGAAAACGAGCATTACCTGCAAACCAAAGCAAGCAAGCTGGGGCATTTATTATCAAAAGCAAGGTGATTTATTTTCAGACAGGCATCTTGCATATGCCTGTCTGAAAACTTTTACCATGTGCCAACAAACACTTGACCCTGACCGGCATTTATTTCTTGTTCCAACACTTGCCAGCACGCATGAAATCTGGTTTAATTCGGCTTCTGTCAAACGACACGGGTGATTAGCTCAGTTGGTAGAGCGTCTGCCTTACAAGCAGAATGTCG
>NZ_JAUNHL010000046.1 GCF_030523955.1 Neisseria sp. | reverse complement strand
ACGTCTGAAAATGAAAAAACGGTTACCTTGATTGTTCAGATAACCGTTTGGATGGGGTAGTCGATATTTAGTAATCCTTATCTGCAGCGCATTTCTTCGTTGTGCGCTGCACACTCACTTGTCTATCGCGTGGTATGTTTTTGTTGATATTTTAACTGTTATTTCTGTATTGACAGAAATAACAGTTTTGTGTATATTCAACGCATGAAACTGAATCCGACCACTGAAAAATTTGTGCTGCACTGGGGTGAAATGGGTACCCAGTGGGGGGTGAACCGCACCGTGTCGCAAATCCACGCTCTGCTCTATATTATGGGGCGTCCGATGAATGCCGATGAAATCGTGGAAACCTTGGGTGTGGCGCGTTCCAATGTCTCCAACAGCATCAAGGAGTTGCAAAGCTGGCAGTTGGTGCACACGGTACACATTCTGGGTGACCGCCGCGATCATTTTGCCACTAGCGACGATGTGTGGGCACTGTTCCGCATCATTGTGGCTGAACGCCAGCGCCGCGAAATCGAACCGACGGTGCGTTTTTTGCAAGGTTTGATCGACAGCCCGGAATTTGCCCAGGAAAATGAGGCAGTGCGCCAACGCATCCGTCAAACGCATGATTTTGTCAGCACGCTCACCAGTTGGGCCAATGAGATGCTCAAGCTTTCCACCAGCACGCTGGCTAAGGTGCTGAAACTGGGAGCCAGCATTCAGAAGTTGTTGCGTTAGAGCGTGTAGGCATAATGCTTGCGAAGCGGTTTTTTGAGGAAAAATCCGCAGATGCAAGGCAAAAAGCACAGCAAGATTGAACATCTTGCGCGCATTTTTAACGCCGCAGATGCAGATTTTAACCAAAAATACCGCCGCAATGCTTTCTGACTACACGCTCTAATTGAGCTTACGCTAAGGTTTCAAGCAGCCTGCCGCCGGTTGCCTGAAACCGGAACAACGGGTGGTAAAAAATTTTACCAATGAATTTCTCTTTTGACAGAAATTACAGACATGAAAATAAAACATCAATAACAGAACAGGCCGTTTATGCCGCCGAGACTTACCCTGCGATTAGGGGGGTGACGGTGTATGCCCTGCTGGGGCGCGCGGTGGGCGCGTCGCAGTGGATGGAGCTATGCCGAAGCCACGGTGGGCGGGGCGATGTGCAGTCTCTTGTGTATCGTCGTACTGGCGGCAGTGGAGATCAACAATCGCGATTGGGTGGCAGAGATGCCGACACTGCTGGAGTTGGGGGGCAGTGTGCTGTTGGGTGGTTGCATTGCCTTGGTCTTGGCCTGTTCACTGCCGGTCAAGTGAGAGTAGTGACATGAATGCGCTGACCGTAAAGCATGATCCCGTTGCCGGCTATTTGCCGCTGTCTCTGGGGGTGCTGTGGCTGTGGAGCGGGCTGCAACCGCTGTTGACCACCACCCAGACATCGCTGGATTTGCTCGCCGATTTGGGGGTGCCGGACTGGGGGCAGTGGCCGCTGCTGTTGGCCGCTTCGCTGCTGGATTTATTGTTTGGTGTCTGTTCCCTGTTGCCGGCCACCCGCCGTCGGGCTGCGCTGTGGGTCTGGCAGTTGGCCACGGTGGCGGCCTACAGCCTGCTGATTGCAGTGGGGCTGCCGGAAAACTGGCTGCATCCGTTTGCCCCATTGTTGAAAAACCTGCCGATCATGGCATTGATGTTTTATCTATACCGCCACTGTGCGGCGCATCCGGGGGTGTGAATCATGAGTCTCTATTTTACGGTGAAAACCCTGCACATTTTGTCGGCCACCCTGATGGTGGGTACCGGTTTTGGCACCGCGTTTTACCTGTTTTGGGCCAACCGTAGCGGTTCGGTGACGGCACAGTCGGTGGTGGCTCGCTGGGTGTGCCGTGCCGACTGGTGGTTCACCACGCCGGCGGTGATTTTCCAGCCCCTGTCCGGGTTGTGGTTGGCGCAACACATGGGCTGGCCGCTGACGGCGACCTGGATTTGGCTGACATTGGCGCTGTATGCGCTGGCCGGAGCCTGCTGGCTGCCGGTGGTGTGGCTGCAATTGAAAATGGCCAAGCTGGCGCAAGCGGCACATCAAACGGGCAGCGATATGCCGGCGGCTTACTGGCGTTATGCCCGCCGTTGGGAGTTGCTGGGCTATCCCGCATTTTGTGCCACGGTGGTGATTTATTTTCTGATGGTGTTCAAACCGGCTTGAGGTTGACTAAGAACAGGAGCAAAAACCATGAATGTGCAATATCGAATATTTTACGACAATGAATGTCCTATCTGCATCCGCGAAATGGCGCTGGTGCGTGAGCAAAACCGTTCCGGCAGTCTGGAGACGGTGCCGGTTCAGGGCAACGAGGCGCTGCTGGCTGCCTACGGTATCGACTGTACGGCCGCGATGACCCTGCTGCATGTGGTGGATCACAGCGGACGGGTGATTGCCGGCATGCCGGCCTTGCGCATTATGTACCGCGAGTGCGACGGCCGGCCTCTGACCCGCATCTGGAACTGGCCGCTGCTGCGTTCGTTATCGGATTGGGGTTATCCGCTGTTTGCCCGTTACCGCTACTACCTGCCGCGCTGGCTGCTGCCGCGGCCGCAGTGCGAGGATGGCCAATGCCTGGTGCCGCCGTCACGTCGGAGATCATCATGAACCGGTTGCTGCAGCCTGAGCTTGAATGGCACGACTTGCTGGTACTCAGCCGTCGCCAGCGCCTGACCAATGTGTTCTTGTCCTGGCCGTGGCTGGCCGCATCCGCTTATCTGGCAGCCAACAGTGCTTGGCCGTGGGCTTTGCCGATGTCATTCATGTTCTTTCTGTGTGCGCTGCGTCAGGCACACGATGCTTACCAGCGGCAGTCGGTCTTTTTGCCGTGTGGTCGGTACACCGCGGCTGCGATCCCGACGGCGTTTTTTCCCGTACCGAGCGGCGGCGCTGGGTCAACTGTGTCACCGTGTATTTGCTGTATCACGTCGAACACCATTTGTTTTCCCGGGTGCCAGCCAATCATTTGCCGGAGCTGGCGCGCCGGCTCGATGCGGTAGCGCCGGAGTGGACCGGGCAGCGGGTGCTGGTACCGGCTAGGTCTGCCGGCCGGCAATGGCCAACGGCTGCCTGAAGCAAAGGTTCCCAAGCATTGAAGCCACCGCCTGCGCGGGGTCATTCTGATGTGATTTTGATTGAGTCCAGATTGGGGCGACACGTTCCAACTTATCATTCATATGAAACTGAAACGAAAGGTATAACCATGAAAATCCTGATTTTTGGTGGCAGCGGTTTTGTAGGTCGTCATTTGGCGGCCTGTTTGCGGCAGCGCGGGCATGAGGTCACCATACCCAGCCGCCGTGATGTCGACTGGATGCGGCCGGATGCTGCCGCCGCCCGTCTGCTGTTGCAGGGGCAGGAGGTAGTGGTCAACGCTGTGGGCGTAATGAGCCGCCATGCTTCGGTGTTGGAACAAATCCACCACTATACGCCGGCCTTGCTGGCGATGCAGGCGCAGGCCGTCGGGGTGCGCCGTTGGGTGCAGCTCTCTGCACTGGGTGCCGATGAGGCGCAGCCGGTGGCTTTTGTCGGCAGCAAGGGGCGTGGTGATGCGGCGGTACAGGCCAGCGGGCTGGAAGTGGCGGTGGCCCGCCCTTCTGTTGTGTATGGCCGCGGCGGGGTGAGTTGTGAACTGTTCATCAAATTGGCGCGCCTGCCGGTACTGGTGCTGCCCGACGGCGGCCGTTTTTTGCTGCAACCGGTGCATGTGACCGAGGTGGCTGCCGGCTTGGCGGCATTGGCCGAACAGGCGGATGCGGCCGGTCAGGTGGTGGCGATGACCGGCGGTCGGGTGATGACCCTGGCTGCCTATTTGGACGTACTGCGCCAAACTCTGCACCACAAGCCACCGTTGACCGTGTGGTCGCTCCCCTTGGGTCTGATCAAGCCGATGCTGCCGCTGGCCAATGTGCTGAGCAACGGGGTGCTTAGTCCGGCCAGCATCACCTTGTTGCAACAGGGTTCCTGTGCCGATAACCGGGCATTTGCCGACTTGCTCGGGCACGCGCCGGCGCCGGCTGAAGCCTTTGCACAGATGACACAGGCGGCAGCCGGTTTTCAGGCAGCCTGAAGTCCGGATGTGGCGGAAATCCCTGTTGCCGGCATACGGTGGCCGGTGGTCAGGGCTGCTGTATTAATTGTCGACAGACCCTAATACAGTAAAAACGAAATGTTCAATATTTGCTTCTGTTATTGGTCTAATCGGTATTTTGCTGCTATCACCTGCCGATTGGCCAGCCAACACCCATGACCGTAAAGTCGTGATTCCGGAGCCTGCACCGTTTATCGGTAATTTGGGTGGTTATCCGGTTAGTTTGCTCAACAGGATGGCGCATTTGGTTGAAGTACGATGATTCCCCCGGCTTTAATTCGAAAAAATACGCAACTACAATCCACCGCCCAGAACGTATGACTCGGTCATTGAATCGTTCGGTTATGATGTGCGTTATCCTACCGGGGAAATAAAAGGTCTCTGCCTGTCTGAAAACTCATTTTCAGACAGGCATTATCATTGATAAACGGCGGATTGACAGGTCGAAATCGGGCATGATATACCGTTTTTGAAAAGATACGGAGTGGAACCTTACCCCGCACCCGTGTTCGCAAGAGGATGAATAATGAATAGATTATCGGCGTTTTTAATCAGCACTTGGCTGGGCATGCAGCTCACCGTAGGTTATGTGGTAACCCCCGTTTTATTTAAATCGCTCGACCGTATCCTGGCCGGTAAACTGGCCGGCGAACTTTTTGATTTGGTGGCTTATCTGGGCTTGTTTGCCTGGACGGTGGCGTACTTTACCATCCGTACCGGTGCGGCGGATTACGGTTTTGAGCGCCGCGGCAATCTGCCTTCCGGCCTTTCTTGGATGGGGGGACTGATTATGCTGTTGGGCATCAACCAATTTGCGGTTACACCGGTGATTAAGGCGCTGAAAGAGGGTGCAAGCACGTGGTTGCTGGATTTGGTTGGCGGTAATTTCGGGATGTGGCACGGTGTGTCGAGCACGATTTACCTGGTTTGCAGTTTGTTGGGCGCAGGTTTGTGTATTTATTATCTTCGTTTGGCTGCTAGTAAACCAGCCTACCGATAACATCAGTTATGAATAAAGTGCCTGCCTGAAAATGGCTTTTCGGTTTTCAGACAGGCATTTGAAATAAAGACCGGCAGTTATTCTTCGGGACGTTTGCGCCAGAGTACCAGTAATTTGCCGATGTGTTGCACCAATTGCGCATTTACTGCTTCGCATAAAGCTTCGGCAATCGCCACTCGTTCGTCGCGCTCATCGCCCAATACGCGTACTTTGATTAACTCGTGGGCGTTTAATGCGTTGTCGGTTTCTTTGATGACCGACTCCGTTAATCCGTGTTGGCCGATCATGACTACCGGGCTAAGGTGGTGCGCGCGGGCTTTCAGCGCCAGGATGTCTTTGGTGTTGAGTTTGTCGCTCATGTTGATTGGATGTTTGCTCGGTTAAAAGAATGTATTTTACGCCAGCGGGTATGAAAAATCACATATAATATTCGTTCCCAACGATTTTTTATTCTTGTTGTTCAAAAACGTCATGTCCGTCCGTTCCAAATCTTCCAAAGCTTGGCTTAATGAGCATGTTAACGATCATTATGTGCATCAGGCACAAAAAGACGGTTACCGTGCGCGAGCGGCTTATAAGCTATTGGAAATCAATGAAAAAGATAAATTGATCAAACCAGGTACCGTGCTGGCCGATTTGGGTAGCGCGCCCGGAAGTTGGTCGCAAGTGGCCGCCGCTTTAGTGGGCAAAAACGGCGCAGTGTTTGCGCTGGATATTTTGCCTATGGAGCCGATAGCCGGCGTTTCTTTTATTCAGGGAGACTTTCGGGAAAACGAAGTATTGGCCGAGTTTGAAGCCTTGTTGAATAATCGGGAATTAGACCTTGTTATTTGCGATATGGCACCCAATATGAGCGGCAATAGCGTAACGGATCAGGCGCGAAGCTTTTATTTATGCGAGTTGGCATTGGATTTTGCGCGCGAACATTTGAAACCCGGCGGCCATTTCTTGGTGAAGGTGTTTCAGGGAGCGGGATATCAGGAATACCTGAACGAACTGCGATCCTTATTCCAAACGGTGCAAACGCGCAAACCGGATGCCTCACGCAACCGCTCCAGCGAGATTTATTTACTGGGGAAAAATAAACGCTGACAAGGTAGTGAGTCTGAATTACAATCCGTTTTTCCATTTTTAAATTTTATTAGCGTATATGGGAGCCTGTTTCAGTGGGGAGTACCATTAAAAACCTGTTGGTGTGGTTGGCGTTGGCGGTCGGTTTGATGGCCGCCTTCAATGCGATTACCAAAGAGCAGGAAAACAAACAACAAATTACTTATTCCGAATTCATCAATCAGGTGAAAAAGGGCGAAGTAACCAATGCCAACATCGAAGGTTCGGTGATGAGCGGCTACATCATCAAAGGCGAGCGCAGTGATAAGACACAGTTCTTCACCAATGCCCCCTTGGATGATGCCTTGGTGGCGACTTTGCTGGAAAACAAGGTTAATCTGAAGGTTACGCCGGAAGAAAAACCGAGCCAGCTGCAAGCCTTGTTCTTCAGCCTGTTGCCGGTGCTGCTGCTGATTGGTGCGTGGTTTTATTTCATGCGCATGCAGGCGGGCGGCGGCGGTAAAGGCGGCGCGTTCTCGTTCGGTAAAAGCCGCGCCAAGCTGCTGGATAAAGACACCAACCGCGTCACTTTCGCAGATGTCGCCGGTTGCGACGAGGCTAAAGAAGAAGTACAGGAAATCGTTGATTACCTGAAAGCGCCAAACCGCTATCAAAGCTTGGGCGGCCGTGTGCCGCGCGGCATTTTGCTGGCGGGCAGCCCGGGTACCGGTAAAACCCTGCTGGCCAAAGCGATTGCCGGTGAAGCACAAGTGCCGTTTTTCAGCATTTCCGGTTCCGATTTCGTTGAGATGTTTGTCGGTGTGGGTGCCAGCCGCGTACGCGATATGTTCGAACAGGCTAAGAAAAATGCGCCCTGTATTATCTTTATCGATGAAATCGATGCCGTGGGTCGCCAACGCGGTGCCGGCTTGGGCGGCGGTAACGACGAGCGCGAACAAACCTTGAACCAGTTGCTGGTGGAAATGGACGGCTTCGAGAGCAATCAGACCGTAATCGTGATTGCCGCTACCAACCGTCCCGACGTACTCGATCCTGCTTTGCAACGCCCCGGCCGTTTCGACCGCCAAGTGGTGGTGCCGTTGCCCGATATCCGCGGCCGTGAGCAGATTCTGAACGTACATGCCAAAAAAGTACCTTTGGATGCTTCGGTGGATTTGGTGTCGCTGGCGCGCGGTACGCCCGGTTTTTCCGGCGCCGATTTGGCCAACTTGGTGAATGAAGCCGCCCTGTTTGCCGGTCGCCGCAATAAAACCAAAGTCGACCAAAGCGATTTTGAAGATGCCAAAGATAAAATCTACATGGGCCCTGAGCGCCGCTCTATGGTGATGCATGAGGACGAGAAACGTGCGACGGCTTACCATGAGTCCGGACATGCGATTGTAGCGGAAAGCCTGGAAGGCACTGATCCGGTGCATAAAGTTACCATTATGCCGCGCGGTCGTGCGTTGGGTTTGACTTGGCAGTTGCCGGAACGAGACCGCATCAGCATGTATAAAGATCAGATGCTGAACCAAATCTCGATTTTGTTCGGTGGCCGTATTGCCGAGGATTTGTTTGTCGGCAGAATTTCTACCGGTGCTTCCAACGACTTTGAGCGCGCAACCCAAATTGCCCGCGAGATGGTTACCCGCTACGGTATGAGCGACAAAATGGGCGTGATGGTGTATGCGGAGAACGAAGGCGAAGTGTTCTTGGGCCGAAGTGTCACCCGTTCGCAGCATATTTCGGAAAAAACCCAGCAGGATGTGGATGCCGAAGTGCGTCGTATTCTGGACGAACAATACGCCATCGCCCAAAAAATCCTGGAAGACAACCGGGATAAAATGGAAACCATGTGCAAGGCCTTGATGGAATGGGAAACCATCGACCGTGATCAAGTGTTGGAAATCATGGCGGGTAAGCAGCCTAGTCCGCCTAAGGATTACAGCCACAACATTCGCAAAGATGATGATCAGGAAATTGTGGTAGACGTTCCCAATGACCTCGACCCTGCGCCAAATGAGCCAATTCGGCAGACTCCTCAAGCCACGCAAGCGGTACCGGCTGAGCATAAGCAGGTACGAACCGATGATGCCGAGGAGCCGCGTGAAGGCGAAGTTGTTGATAAAGATCGCTCTTAATAGCTAGTTATGAAATGAACAGCCCGGTTATGGATGTACGGGCTGTTTTTTATTTGTATGCGGTTTACTTGCGCTACGGCGTTTCTGCCTGATATAGCAGATTAACTTAACTTTCGCTACGGCGTTGCTGCGCCTTGCCGTACTACTTGTACTGTCTGCGGCTTGCTGCCTTGTATCGAAAATTAATTAAATCTGCTATATCAAGGTCATTCGATTCATTTGGATAAAACAATGCCTGTCTGAATATTTCAGACAGGCATTGTTTTATTGCTTGCTTATTTTGCTTCGTGTATCGGCTGCACCAATACCCATGGTGCGATTACCAATGCCCACATTTCTTGATTGTTGTGTAAGAATTCGTGCGCCTGCTCTTCACTAACCAAGCCGAACTGCTGTTGCTGCATCAGTTTGCCGATTTCCGCACTATTGTCTTCGGCCATCCATTTGGCCACGGTTAAGAGATCAAGCCCGGCATCGACGAAAACGGCGGCGCCACGGGCGAAATGCGGTTGTAATTCCTGCCAAGCGATACGGGCGGTTTCCAAATTGAGTTTTTCTTGCAGATAGGGTTCGGACATGATGGTTTCGGCATGGATATATGGTTAAACAGATGGGGATTATAGCGGAAAAGCTTCGCTAGGGCGCATCACGAATGCCTGTCTGAAAAAGCGGATCGGTAAGACGGTTTACAAGTGGAATGTTATACAGTATCATTTACAACATAGAAGCTGCCGTAATTGTGCCGGCAGTTTTGCTGTTTCCAGTATCCGGCAATGGTCTTGGCGGATGCAAATGCTTCGGTTTGCAGTGGGTTAAGGGAAATCATGAATATTTTGTTGGCCGGTTTGCCGCAGCGTTTGCTGTTGGCATCGGCGGTGTTGGCGCTGATTTGGGGCGCATATTTTTGGGCGGTGGCATGAATATTGATGTCGTGAATCTGACCGTCAGTTATCAGCGCAAGCCGGCGGTCCACCATTTGGATATCTGCTTCGGGCAGGGTGAAATGTGGGCGGTATTCGGCCCCAACGGCGCTGGTAAGTCAACGCTTCTGAAGGCGATGATGCGCTTGTTGCAGGCCGATACCGGCTCGGTGGTGTGGAACGGTATTGCGCGCAGCGATATTGCTTATCTGCCGCAGCAGTCGGATATAGACCGCAGCTTGCCGATGACGGTGTTTGAATTGGCGGCTTTGGGTTTGTGGTATGAAATCGGCTTTTTCGGCCGCGTGAGTGCCAAACAAAAAGAGCGGGTGCGCACGGCTCTGGCGCGGGTGGAAATGCTCGATTATGCCGACCGCCAAATCGGTCATTTATCCAACGGACAGTTCCAGCGAGTGCTGTTTGCCCGCATGTTGGTGCAAAATGCCAAGTTTTTGTTGCTGGACGAGCCTTTTAATGCGGTGGATGCGGGCACGACTTATGCTTTGCTGGAAGTGCTGCGCCAATGCCATCAAAGCGGGCAGGCGGTGATTGCGGTATTGCATGATTATGAACAGGTGCGGGCGTATTTTCCGAATACGCTTCTGATTGCCCGGGAAAAAATAGCAGCCGGCAAAACGGACGCGGTATTGACCGACGAATGGCTGCAAAAGGCATCAGCAGCGATGCATAGAGTGGAAAGTGCACAATGGTGCGCGGCTTGAAGCGGCAGGCGGAATGTTTGCGGCTGTCATGCCATTAAAGAATAATATTTTCAGACAGGCATAGATAGGCCTGTCTGAAAACCGATATTGAGTTCCAATGAATCCATACGATTATTTGATTGCGCCGTTTGCCGAATTTGATTTTATGCGCTATGCGCTCGCTTCGGTGCTGTTTTTGGCGGTATCCGGCGCACCGGTCGGTGTGTTTCTGACCATGCGGCGGATGAGCTTGGTCGGCGATGCGTTGGGCCATGCGGTGCTGCCGGGCGCTGCGGTAGGCTATATGATCGGCGGCTTGAGCTTGCCGGTCATGAGCATAGGCGGATTTATCGCCGGTATGTTGATGGCTTTGCTCGCGGGTTTGGCCAGCCGTTTTACCCAAGTGAAGGAAGACGCCAACTTTGCTGCGTTTTACCTCACCTGCTTGGCCATCGGCGTGATTCTGGTGAGTACCAACGGCAGTAATATCGATTTGCTGCATTTGTTGTTCGGCTCGGTGTTGGCGGTGGATTTACCCGCGCTGCGTTTGGTGGCGGCCAGCGCCAGTATTACCGTGCTGACGTTGGCGGTGATTTACCGCCCCTTGGTGTTGGAGAGCATCGATCCGCTGTTTTTGAAAGCGGTAAACGGTAAGGGCGGCTTGTGGCATCTGTTGTTTTTGGTATTGGTGGTGATGAATTTGGTTGCCGGCTTCCAAGCCTTGGGCACGCTGATGTCGGTGGGCTTGATGATGCTGCCGGCGATTACCGCACGCTTGTGGGTGAAAAGTTTGGGCGGCCTGATGCTGCTGGCGGTGGGGTTCGCCTTACTGTGCGGCACGGCAGGCTTGTTGTTTTCTTATTATGTGGAAATTCCTTCCGGGCCTGCAATTATTCTGTTTTGCGGCGCTTTATATCTTTTTTCGGTTATTTTCGGGTGGGAGAGCGGCGTGCTTATGCGTTGGTTGCGCCGCGGTAAACACCATCAATATCAGGAGCCTTTATGAAAAAATATTGGATAAGCGGATTGGGTTTGATGCTGTTTTCCGGCGCAGTGGCGGCGGAGCCTTTGCCGGTGGTGAGCAGCTTCAGTATTTTGGGTGATGTGGTAAAGCAGGTTGGTGGCGAGCGCGTGGCGGTGGTTAACTTGGTCGGAGCCAATCAGGATAGCCACGCTTATCATATGACTGCGGCGGATGTGAAGAAAATCCGTGCGTCCAAATTGGTGTTGGTTAATGGATTGGGCTTGGAAAAAGCCGAGATGATGCGTGCGGTCAAGCAGAGCAAAGTGCCGTATGCAGAAGCAACTGCCGGCATCAAGCCGCTGGCCGCGCCGGAGGGAGGCGGGCATGGCCACGATCATGGCCATGATCATGATCACGGAGAATTTGATCCCCATGTCTGGACCGATCCGGTGTTGATGCAGAAATACGCTTCGAATGTGGCGGTGGCATTGATTAAGGCCGATCCGGCCGGAAAAGATTATTACCTGAAACGCTTGAAAGATTATTCGGGCGAGTTGGTTAAATTGGACAGCTATGCCCGAAGCCAGTTTAATGCCGTTCCGCAGGCCAAGCGCAAGGTATTGACCGGTCATGATTCGTTTGCTTATATGGGTAAACGCTATGCCGTTTCTTTTGTGTCGCCGCAGGGTGTGAGCAGCGAAGCTGAACCTTCGGCCAAGCAGGTGGCGGCAATTATCCGGCAAGTGAAACAAGAAGGCATACGCGCAATTTTCGCCGAGAATATTAAAGACACCCGCATGGTGGATAAGATTGCCCAGGAAACCGGTAGCAAAGTCGGCGGAAAATTGTATTCCGATGCATTGAGCAGCGGTGCACCGGCCAATACTTATATCAATATGTACCGCTATAATGTACGGGTATTGACCGATGCGATGAAATAATTGCAAAAATGGGTAATAAACCTTGCTAACTGATTGATGCCTGTCTGAAAATTTTTCAGACAGGCATCATAGTCTTGTTGACAAAGCAGTGTTTTTCGCGTTTAATAACGCCTATTGAATTACGCCGATTTGACACAGCTTGCGGGCGTTAAAACAGCTAAAGCGTACAGAGTTTTTCATTTAAGCTGTTATATTTTAGCCCGGTTGTGTGTAAACACGATCGGGCATCGTTATATTTAAATGAAACTTTAGTTATTATCAAGAAAGAAAATATAGAATGATTGTTCTGGAACAGGTGAGCAAGCGCTACCGCAGCCGCGATAATCAGAGCTGGTTTACCGCTGTAGAGCCGACCAGCCTTACCATACGCCAGGGCGAAATTTTCGGTTTGATGGGTTATTCGGGCGCAGGTAAATCCACATTGTTGCGCTTGATTAATCTCTTGGAGCGGCCTGACCAAGGCCGTGTGATGGTCGGCAATCAGGATTTGACTGCGCTCTCACCGGCTGATTTGCGCCGGGCGCGCCAGAATATCGGCATGGTTTTCCAGCAGTTCAATTTGTTGAGCAACCGCACCGTAGAACAGAATGTAGCCTTTCCGTTGGAAGTGGCCGGTTGGGACAAACAGAAAATCCGCGAGCGGGTGGCCGAATGTTTGGAGATTGTGCGGTTGAGCGACCGCTCCCAACATTATCCGGCGCAATTGTCGGGCGGCCAGAAACAACGGGTCGGTATCGCCCGCGCGTTGGCTCCCAGCCCGCATGTGATTTTGGCAGACGAACCTACTTCGGCGCTGGATCCGGCCACTACCCGCAGCGTACTGGCCTGTTTGGAAGACATTAACAAACAATTTAACGTCACCATCGTTATCGTTACCCACGAGATGAGCGTTATCCGCCGCTTGTGCGACCGTACCGCGCTGCTGCACGAGGGTAAACTCTTGGAAGTCGTAGAAGTGAAAAACAACCAAATCCACGCCCTATCCGAAATCGGTCGTGAACTGATTCGGGAGGATTGAATATGGCGGAGCTGACTTTAGCGCAAGCTGTCGATAATTTGTGGGGGATGCAGGATGAAATTCTCAAAGCTGCCTGGGAAACGGTGGTGATGCTGGGTATTTCCGTACCGGCATCGGTGTTTTTCGGTACACTGCTGGGAATCGGCATGTTTGCGACCGGCAATCATATGCTGTTTTTCAGTCCGACCCTCAATAAGATTTTGGATAACGTAATTAACCTGATCCGTGCCTTTCCGTTTGTCATCCTGATGGTGGCGATGGGGCCGCTAACCTTGCTGATTATCGGCAAAAGCATAGGCCCGGTGGCCGCTTCACTGATTTTGTCGGTATCCGGTATGTTCTATTTCGCCCGCTTGGTGGAACAGAACCTGCGCGAAGTGCCGCGCGGCATAATCGAGGCGGCCACCAGCATGGGGGCGTCGCCGATGACGATTATTTTCAAGGTGTTGCTGTCGGAAGCGCGCTCCGGCATGGTGCTGAGCATCACCGTTTTAACCATCGGTCTGCTGTCGTACAGCGCGGCGGCCGGCATGATCGGCGGCGGCGGCTTGGGTGATTTGGCGGTACGCTACGGTTATCACCGTTTCCAAACCGATGTGATGGTGTTTATTGTGGCGGTGCTGGTGCTGGCGGTGATTGTGATTCAGAGCGCAGGCAACCGTATTGCCCGCAAATTAGACAAACGTTAAGTATCGAATGCCTGTCTGAAAACCGTTGCAGAAATTTTCAGACAGGCATTTCATAAACAACTTTTTAATACCTAAGTATGATTGATTTCAGGAGAGTTTGATATGCAAACCAATGTTGTATTGTTCAAAACCGTTTCTGCCGGCGTGATCGCCTTTGCTTTGGCTGCTTGCGGCGGACAAAACCAAACTGCGGCACCGGCCGCTTCAGGCGCTTCCGCCGCTGCTTCACAGCCGACCGCCGAGAAAAGCAAAATCGTATTCGGTACCACTGCCGGCGATTTCGGCGACATGGTACGCGACCAAGTAAAACCTGCGTTGGAAAAGCAGGGCTACCAAGTTGAATTGGTGGAGTTTACCGATTATGTCCGCCCTAACCAGGCACTGGCGCAAGGTGAGTTGGATATTAATATTTTCCAACATAAACCGTATCTGGATGATTTCAAGAAAGAACACAAGCTGGATTTGGTAGAAGTTTTCCAAGTACCGACCGCGCCGCTGGGCCTGTATCCGGGCAAAGCCAAATCTTTGGATGAAGTGAAAGAAGGCAGCAGTGTTTCCGCACCGAACGATCCGTCTAATTTCGCACGCGCATTGGTAATGTTGAACGAATTGGGCTGGGTGAAACTGAAAGACAATGTCGATCCGCTGACCGCATCGAAAAAAGATATTGCGTCTAACCCGAAAAACATCCAAATCGTTGAACTGGAAGCTGCCCAATTGCCACGCAGTCGCCAAGATGTTGACTTTGCCATCATCAATGGTAACTATGCCACCAGCTCAGGTATTAAATTGACCGAGGCGCTGTTCCAAGAACCGAGCTACGCTTATGTAAACTGGTCTGCCGTAAAAACCGCTGATAAAGATGCCAAATGGTTGAAAGACGTTGAAGCGGTTTATAATTCCGACGATTTCAAAAAATATGCGCAAACCCGTTTTGCAGGCTATAAATATCCTGAAGTTTGGGGTATGAATGCGGTTCAAGGCGCGAAAGCTGAAGCGGCTTCTACCGCTGCTGCATCCGCCGCTTCTAAATAATGCACGGGTTCAGTTGAAAAATCCAAACGCCGTCCGAAAGAATCGGACGGCGTTTATTATTTTAATTTAGGTTAGTAATAGGTCGAAAAAGGTTCGGATAAATGAAACGATCAGGCTTGTTCCTGTTGCAAGGAACTTTTGGCTGCTGGTAGTGTAATGTTACCGGACATCATTTCTTTCAGACGTTGCTCCAGTTCGTTGATTTTCTGTTCGGTGAGGCCGGTAGCTGAGTCGCATAGAATCAAACGGTTGCGTAAAGCCGGTTCAAACATCCATTCCAAATCATCTAGAGCAAGCCATTGATCGACATTGCGGCGGTTTTGATACAGCCATTTCAAGATTTCCTGACCACGACAGCCGTTGGGGTAACGACCGCGCTCATCGCGGCGGGTAGGAGGGGTAACGCCGATGATGCGCGAAGAGAATTCGGCAGAAAATAAATGGCGTAATTTTTCTAGGGAATATTTTTGGCGCCAACTGGAGGTGATCACGATTTCAACGTCGGGAAAGTTACGCAGTGTGTTTTCCAATAAAGGTTTCAGGGAAAACATCTGCTTTTCGTTTAAGTTGGTTTTCGGATCCCAAGGGTGGAGTACACCGTCAAAGTCTAAAAATAAAATCATTTTTCGTTCTCGCAACCGTAGTTTGCCGGGCAATATTATTATGAAAGCACGCCCAGACAGAAGCGCTTATCTTACAATGTTTTCTGGGAAAAATCTGCTTCAATCAAACTATCGGTTATGTAGTTCGGATATTCGGCAGTAATGTACGAAATCAAAACGTAAACCGTCAGTTGAGATGTGAGGTTTGCGGGATACTTCCTGCCAGATAGCGGGATCTATCGTCGGAAAAAAAGCGTCGCCTATTACTTCCAAATCAATTTCCGTTATTCTCAAGTCGGTCGCCAACGGCATCGCTTGCTGATAAATCTGAGCACCGCCCATGATGATAATTTCAGGTACTTCATCGCAAGTGCTTAGGGCTGTAGTGAGGTCGGATATTACTTCGGCTCCTTCGGCTGGATAATTGGTTTGCCGACTAACCACAATATTACGACGGCCTGGCAGCGGCTTACGCGGTAATGACTCCCAAGTTTTCCGCCCCATGATGACCGGCTTGCCTGTGGTATAGTTACGGAAGAATTGAAAGTCTTCCGGTAAGTGCCATGGCATACGGTTGTCGATGCCAATGCAATAATCACGCGCGTAGGCTGCGATCAAGGTGATTTGGGGCATAAGTTTTTCCCGAAAAATCTGGTAACGGCTGCCAAAGGATTGATCCAATTATTTGATGGACATCGGTAGGTTATGTAATTTGGCACAAATTAGATTTTATAAATATATCACATGATTTTATGCTTTATTGCATATTTTACCGTTCGAGTGATGTTTGGGGGAAGAATAAATGCTGGTGTCTTATTTTGAACACGCTTTCAAGATGAATAAACTATTTGCGATCTAATTGAAATAGTTTTCTTGGATATTGCTGATTAATTATAGTGACTTAAATTCAGAATAGTATAAGGCGCCGAGCCACAGACAGTACAGAATATAGCCAATTAACTTAACTTCGATACGGCGTTGCTGCGCCTTAGCTCAAAGAGAACGATTTTGTAAGCCGCTGAAGCGGCAACAGAATCGGTTCCATACGTGTGTACTGTCTGCGGCTTGCTGCCTTGTATCGAAAGTTAATTAAATCCGATATAGTGTGGCAAGGTGAGGCTGTACTATTCTGAATTTAAGTCACTAAAAATGGCTATGTTGTAAAAGCCTCTGATTGATTGTTTTGAGCAACGTTAATAATTATTCAATTAAAGAAATGCCTGTCTGAAATTATTATAAATGTTTTCAGACAGGCATACTGATGATTAATATTGCCGCAATGGTAGATTTCATTTAATTACCGCGGCGGGCATCCACCATGCGGTAATAAATTTCACCATCTTGGATATAACCCAGATCTACTCGGGCGATTTCTGCAATAGCATCCTTGCCCTCCGCCAAGTCTTTTACTTCGGCGGAGAGTGCGTTATTACGCAGGATTAGCATATTGTTTTCAGTTTCCTGAGCCGTTACTTCGTTTTCCAAACGCCACATATCGTTCCAACCGCCCTTGGCGAACCAAAGATGGTATTGCGAGACGAGAATGCAGCAGGTCAGGAAGACTGTCACCCATTTCATGCGCGGCTTACCTTATTTGTTCAGCTGGTAAAACGCAGCTTTACCGGGATAGTAGGCAGCTTCGCCCAACTCTTCTTCGATACGCAGCAGTTGGTTGTATTTAGTCATGCGATCTGAGCGGCTCAGAGAACCGGTTTTGATTTGCATGCAGTTGGTGGCAACTGCCAAATCGGCAATGGTGCTGTCTTCGGTTTCGCCGGAACGGTGACTCATTACGCTGGCATAGCGGTTGCGTTTGGCCAAGTCTACTGCTCTCAGGGTTTCGCTCAAGGTACCGATTTGGTTCACTTTCACCAACAGGGCATTGGCCAAGCCTTTTTCAATGCCTTCGGCCAGGATTTTCGGGTTGGTTACAAACAGATCGTCGCCGACCAGCTGCACTTTTTTGCCCAGTTTGTCGGTGAGGTGTTTCCAGCCTTCCCAGTCGTTTTCGTCCATGCCGTCTTCGATGGAGATAATCGGGTATTTGGCAACCAAATCAGCCAGATAGTTGGCAAATTCTTCGCTGGTATAGGCTTTGCCTTCGGCTTCCAGATGGTATTTGCCGTCTTTATAGAATTCGCTGGAAGCGCAGTCGAGTGCGAACAATACGTCTTCACCTGCTGTGTAGCCGGCGGCGGCAGTAGCTTCCTGCATCAGTTGCAGCGCTTCTTCATGGCTGTTCAGATTGGGTGCAAAACCGCCTTCGTCACCTACGGTGGTCGGGAAGCCTTTGCTGTCGCACAGTTTTTTCAGTGCATGGAAAATCTCGGCACCACAACGCAGCGCTTCACGGAAGCTTTTTGCGCCCACCGGCATAATCATGAATTCTTGGATGTTCAGGCTGTTGTTGGCATGTTCGCCGCCATTGATTACGTTCATCATCGGAACCGGTAAAGCCATCGGGCCGGCACCGCCCAGATAGCGGTAAAGCGGCAGGCCGGCATCTTCTGCTGCGGCACGGGCAACGGCCAGGGAAACGGCCAGAGTGGCATTTGCGCCCAAGCGGCCTTTGTTATCCGTACCGTCCAAGTCCAACATGATTTTGTCGATATAGCTTTGCTCGGAAGCGTCTACACCGATCAAGGCTTGGGCGATTTCGTTGTTGACGTTTTCTACTGCTTTCAATACGCCTTTGCCCAAGTAACGGCCTTTATCACCGTCACGCAGTTCCAAAGCCTCTTTTTGGCCGGTAGAGGCGCCGGAGGGCACGGCGGCGCGACCCATTACGCCGGATTCCAGCAATACGTCACACTCAACAGTCGGATTGCCGCGTGAATCCAGGATTTCACGGGCGAAAATATCGATAATAGCGCTCATTGCAGCATTCTCCATTTCGTTATTGGGGATAGATATATATTTTCAGACAGGCCATTTAGGCAAACCATGCCTGTCTGAAACAATATTACACATTAAAATTATACTGATTAAAGCTTAAGCGAACGAGCGTTTAATCAGTGATTGATAGGAAAATTGTTTCATATCAATGTTTTTAATACGGCCGGTATTTTCTCAAAGAAAGCGGAGAACATAACCGTGCTTGCACTGTCTCATCAGTTCCATTGTAGCTTTGCAAGATTTCATTTTAGCTACACAGACATTGATTGTTAGCGGACGTGGTAATTCGGTGCCTCTTTGGTGATTTGTACATCGTGAACATGCGATTCACTCATGCCGGCCGAAGTAATTTCCACAAATTCTGCTTTTTCATGCATTTCGGTGATGCTTTTGCAGCCGAGATAGCCCATGCTGGAGCGCAAACCGCCCACCAGTTGGTGGATAATCTGCACAATCGGGCCTTTATAGGGTACACGGCCTTCAATACCTTCCGGCACGTATTTGTCGGCATTTTCTTGCCTGTCTTGGAAATAGCGGTCGGAAGAGCCTTGGCTCATTGCGCCCAGCGAACCCATGCCGCGGTAAGATTTATAAGAGCGTCCCTGATAAAGTTCGATCTCGCCCGGTGCTTCATCGGTGCCGGCAAACATGCCGCCCAACATCACGCAAGAGGCGCCCGCTGCCAAAGCTTTGGCCACATCGCCGGAGAAACGGATGCCGCCGTCGGCAATCAGCGGTACACCTGTGCCGGCCAAGGCTGTGGCTACATTATGGATAGCGGTTAACTGTGGAACGCCTACGCCGGCTACGATACGGGTGGTACAAATGGAGCCAGGGCCGATACCGACTTTAACGGCATCCGCACCGGCCGCGACCAGATCGCGCGCCGCTTGTGCAGTAGCAATGTTTCCGCCGATTACTTGAACCTGCGGGTAATTTTGCTTCACCCATTTTACGCGATCGAGTACGCCTTGGCTGTGACCGTGTGCAGTATCGACCACGATAACGTCTACACCGGCTTCTACCAATGCTTTTACCCGTTCATCGGTATCGGGACCGACGCCAACCGCCGCACCGACGCGCAAGCGGCCTTCGCTGTCTTTGTTGGCATTGGGAAATTCGGTGGTTTTCAGGATGTCTTTAACGGTAATCAGGCCTTTGAGCTCGTCTTTCTCATTTAACACCAAAACGCGCTCTACTTTGTGTTCATGCATGATTTCGCGCGCATCTTCGATACTGGTGCCTTCGGGCACGGTTACCAAGCGATCACGTGGCGTCATAATGGCGGAAACCGGTTGGTCCAGCCGTTTTTCAAAGCGCAAATCACGGTTGGTTACCAAGCCCACCACCTTGCCGTTTTCCACTACCGGCAGGCCGGACATCTTGCGTTTGCGTTGGGAGAGCATTGCCAACAACTCGCCGATCAGCATGTTCGGGCCGATGGTTACCGGATCTTTAACCACACCGCTTTCATGGCGTTTAACCTTGCTGACGGCATGTGCTTGCTGCTCGGCAGACATATTTTTGTGGATAATGCCGATGCCGCCCTCTTGGGCCATCGAGATGGCTAAACGGGCTTCGGTAACTGTATCCATTGCAGCGGAAAGAAGGGGGAGATTGAGGCGGATATCGCGGGTGAGTTGAGTAGAGAGGGAAACGTCGCGAGGTAAAACGCTGGAATGAGCGGGAACCAGCAGCACGTCGTCAAAAGTATAGGCTTTTTCTACGATACGCATGATGCAATTAGGCTTTCGGTTTGTGCATGATGCACTATATTGTAGCAAATCCGATGCGCTTTGGTAAATGTGGCGGATGAAAAAACACCATTTTTTAACGCATGCCATGACAGCGGAAAATTTAGCCAGTAAAATGATTGGCTTCAATAACTCTTCAATCATTCTTAAATTAAAAGAGAAAGAGCGTGATTATGCACATTACTTCACTTGCGAAACTGTCTTTAGTAGGGATGTTGCTGGCAGCAGGTACGGTTTATGCAGCCGATGTTTATAATTGGAAAAGCAATAAAGGTACTTCCAGTTACTCCGATGCCCCTCCGAATTTGAAATACAGCCAACAAACCCAGCGCGTAAACGTCCGTACCCGTACTTCGGCACCTAGCGCGCCTGCCGTAAAAGCCGCTTCGGGAGAAACTTCTTTAGTAGACGAACAAGCTAAAGTTAATCAACAGATTAACGAAAAAAATAAAGAAATCGAAAAGAAAAACAAAGAAATTGAAGAAAAAAACAAGCAACAGCAGGCGGATAACTGCAAAACTGCCAAATTGAACCGCTCGTTTGCCGAATCGGCACGCACGGCCAATCGAGCAGACCTGATTGCACGTTATGATGCCGATATTGCTAAATATTGCAATTAATCCGGGCTGCCCGTTAAGGCGGATGCCTGTCTGAAAATAACACGGGTTTTATGAACGCCGATAATTTTGATCTGAATATATTTCTGAAAAACCTGCCTAACCTGCCCGGTGTTTATCGCATGCTCGATAAAAATGGGCAGGTTTTGTATGTGGGCAAAGCGGTGAATCTGAAGCGCCGCGTGAGCAGCTATTTCCAGAAAAACGACCATTCGCCGCGTATCACATTGATGGTCAAACAGGTAGAACGGGTGGAAACCACTGTTACCCGCTCTGAAGTCGAAGCGTTGATTCTGGAAAACAATTTCATCAAAGCCTTATCGCCCAAATACAATATTCTGTTTAGAGACGATAAAAGCTATCCTTATTTGATGTTGAGCGGTCACTCGTTTCCGCAAATGGCATATTACCGCGGCAGTCTGAAAAAAGGTAACCAGTATTTCGGCCCTTACCCCAACAGCTATGCGGTGAGGGACAGTATCCAGATTATGCAGAAAGTATTCCGCTTGAGAACGTGTGAAGACAGCGTATTTGCACATCGTGACCGCGCATGTTTGCTTTACCAGATTAAACGCTGTTCCGGACCATGTGTGGGCCATATCAGCGAAGAGACTTATCAGGCGGATGTGCAACAGGCGGTGGCTTTTCTCAATGGTAAAACCGACGAGCTTACCCAGATACTGCACCAAAAAATGCAGCAGGCGGCGCAGGACTTGAATTTCGAAGAGGCAGCGCTTTATCGAGATCAGATTCGGGCACTGGGTTTGGTGCAATCGCAGCAATATGTAGACAGCAACAAGCCCGAACGCGCACAGGATATCGATATTTTGGCGCTGGCGGCAGAAGGCGGAGTGGTATGCGTGCATTGGGTAAGTGTACGTGGGGGACGTCATGTCGGCGACAAAAGCTTTTTTCCCGCTGCGGGCGGCGAAGGTGTGCCTGAAATACAGGAGTTCGGTGAGGCTTTTGTGGCGCAGCACTATCTGGGCAAAGCCAAGCCCGATATCATTATCAGCAATTTTGCCGTTCCAGAAAGCGTACAAGAAGCGATCAACAGCGAGCATCACAAAAACATCCAGTTTGTTTCGCATACCATAGGCTCGCGCAAAGTTTGGTTGAAAATGGCAGAACAAAATGCCAAATTGGCCATCCAACAACATCTGTTGCAACACGGCAAGCAAAGCGCTCGTTTGGACGAATTGGCACAAGTGCTGGAAATGAATCCGGACGATTTAAACCGCTTGGAATGTTTCGATATCAGCCATACGCAAGGCGAGGCTACCGTAGCTTCCTGTGTGGTGTACGATGAAGAAAACATCCAACCCTCGCAATACCGCCGTTACAACATCACTACCGCCAAAGCCGGCGATGATTATGCCGCGATGCGTGAAGTGCTTACCCGCCGTTATGGCAAGATGAGCGAAGCCGAGGCTAACGGGGAATCCGTACGCTGGCCCGATGTGGTGTTGATAGATGGCGGTAAAGGGCAGATCGGCGTTGCCTTAGAAGTATGGGCGGAATTAGGATTGCAAATCCCGCTCTTGGGTATTGCCAAAGGGCCGGAACGCAAAGCAGGTTTGGAAGAGCTGATATTGCCCTTTAGCGGCAAAACGTTCCAGTTACCGTCCAACAGCCCGGCCTTGCATTTATTACAAACTATCCGCGACGAATCTCACCGTTTCGCCATTACCGGCCATCGTAAAAAACGCGACAAAGCGCGCATCACTTCTTCTCTGGCCGAGATACCCGGCATAGGCAGCAAGCGTCGCCAAGCATTGTTGACCCGTTTCGGCGGCTTGCGCGGTGTGATGGCCGCCAGCGTAGAAGATTTGGCGCAAACCGAGGGAATCAGCAAAGCGTTGGCGGAAAAAATATACGATACTTTACATTAAGGCCAGCAGCGGCAAGCGCTTATCCGGTCTAAAGCCTTATCTATTGAGATATAATAAAACCGCTTATTTTCTTTCAGACAGGCATAGGATAAGCAAAGAGGCCTGTCTGAAAAAACGATTGAGAGCAACTTATGCCTTGGAATATTCCAATTATGTTGACGTGGATGCGGGTATTGATGATACCCGTGTTTACTGTCTTATTTTATCCGCCGATTAAATATTGGCTGGATCCTCAAACCATTAACTGGGCCGCTGCTATTATTTTCGCCGCGGCCGCGGTTACCGACTGGTTTGACGGTTATCTCGCGCGCCGTTGGAAACAAACTTCCGACTTCGGCGCTTTTCTTGACCCGGTAGCGGATAAATTAATGGTGGCGGTAGCGTTGATTTTGCTGGTTAAACTCGACCGCACCACCGCCTTATATGCCATGATTATTATTGGCCGCGAAATCACTATTTCCGCCCTGCGCGAATGGATGGCACAGATGGGAAGGCGTAATAGCGTTGCTGTCGCGACTATAGGTAAATTAAAGACAACGGCACAGATGGCGGCTATTTTGTTGTTACTGATAGGAATGCAAGATTTCTACGGGCTTGATCTGATTTTAATCGGTAACATTTTGATGTTTATTGCTTCTGTTCTTACCGTGTGGTCGATGTTTTACTATCTTAAAATGGCCTGGAAAGAATTGGGCAGATAAATTTCAGACAACGCCCTTGACATTAAAAACAGATTAATTATAATAGCGGCTTCGTTGTTAACTCTGTTCGACAATAGAAACGCGGGAATAGCTCAGTTGGTAGAGCGCAACCTTGCCAAGGTTGAGGTCGCGAGTTCGAGACTCGTTTCCCGCTCCATTTATTTATACCGCTAAATGTCGAATACAGAATATAAGCCATGCGGGAATAGCTCAGTTGGTAGAGCGCAACCTTGCCAAGGTTGAGGTCGCGAG
>NZ_JAUNHL010000103.1 GCF_030523955.1 Neisseria sp. | reverse complement strand
AGAAACAAATACCTGCCTGTAAACGAAATGGGTTTCAGACAGGCTGAGGCCTTTGAAAAAACCAAAACTCCTCTAAATTCCCCTAAAGAATTCAGAGGAGTTATTTTATGAGCAGTTTCTTCCGCCAACAAGCCCAAATCATGATGAGCAAACATATCGACAGCTACCCGTTGCTCAACATTAACCGGCTACTCGATTGGCAGCCCGTCGAACAACTGCTCAACCGGCAAAAGACCCGTTACATCCGCGACCACCGCGGTCGCCCCGCCTATCCGCTACTGCCCATGCTCAAAGCCGTATTGCTCGGCCAATGGCACAGCCTCTCCGATCCGGAATTGGAACGCTGTCTGGCTACCCGTCTGGATTTCTACTTCTTCTGCGGTTTTGATGAGGTCGCCTTACCTGATCACAGCACCCTCTGCCGTTTCCGCAATTGGCTGGCACAAGATGACACCTTGGCCGGCCTTCTTGAACTGATTAACCGCCGGATGACCGAAAGATGAAAACGGCATCACCTCCGAAACCTTGCTTAACATAAGCACAGTCGAGATCAAATAAATGTACGATGCAAAAGGCGCATCCGTTTTTTCCGCCCGCATGGCAATTTTCTTGAATTCTTTCAGACAGGCTTACATTCGCCTAACAAGTGCAATATCCTCCAACAGAAAAAGGTCAGTATGCGGTAGCATACTGCCTTTCCTGACAAGAAAGATTGCAATATGGCCTACACACAACTGACCTCAGAGCAACGATACTACATTTCCAAACACTACCGCAACCTGCCCCTAAGCCAAATCACGCAGACTATTAGCTGCCACACCTCCACCATTGTCGCGAAATCACGAAAAATGACCGATACAGTCAAACAGATACATTGACAGACTGATTGCCCGAAAGTACAGCCCCGAGCAGCTCTGCGCCTACCTCGCCAAGCACGAAGGCATCCGGCTGCATCACAGTACCGTTTACCGTTACCTTGTCGAAGACCGCAAAAACGGCGGCAGCCTTTATACCCATCTGCGTATCGTTTCCAAACCCTACCGCAGAAAATACGGCAGCGGCGCATGGACGAAAAGAAAGTGCCGGATCGGGTTGGTATCGAAGAGCGCCCGGCCATTGTCGATAAAAAGGAGCGTATCGGTGATTTCGAGATGGACACCATAGTCGGCAAAGATCAAAAAAGCAGACTGCCGGTTGCGGTTGAGCGGAAAACCAACCGTCGTCATCCGCAAGATCGCCAACTTCAAAGCACAAGATGTTGCCCGGGTAGTGATCCGGACGCTGAAGCCGTTCAAAAGCATGGTTCACACCATCACATTGGATAACGGCAAAGAGTTTTACCGTCATAAAACCTTTGCCAAAGCGTTGAAGGCGCAAACCTACTTCTGCCGCCCTACCATTCTTAGGAAAAGGGGTTGGTGGAGAATACCAACGGGCTGATACGCCAATACTTTCCTAAGGGGACAGATTTTAGGAAAATGAGCAGCAAAGAGATTAAGGCGGTTGAGGATGCCCTCAACCGCAGACCAAGAAAAACGCTTGATTATGAAATGCCGGCTGATTTGTTCTTACCGGCCTTGCCATCGGCATTTGAGTGTTGCACTTGATATGCGAATGTAAGAAAAGGATTTTGCAAAGAGCTCGCCCTGTCTGAAAAAATATTGGTTGTTTTTCAGACAGGCATTTATCGGGTTCAGCGCTTCGGTGGCAAAGCCACCACTACGGTATCGGCCAACATATCTTGCAAGGTGCGGCGGTCGCGCTTCGGATCGCAAGCCATGATAAAACAGGTAATCCATAAGGCACTTTGCACCAGATTCGATACCATTTCGCCGCTTCCTGTGTTATTCAACACCAGAGCTACCAAGACACCCAATATGCTGCTGGCAATCCCCACAACGACATTAAATAATACCTCTCGTAATAATACTGTGCCAACAAAACCTGCATCAGTACCATTGGTTTTGATGACGCGGATATTCATGATACGCTTGCCTATCGATTGGCCGTAGCGGCTCATCATCCAAGTTTGTACCAAGACGTAAATAAAAAATACAATGAGTGAAACGGCAAACAAAGATTTTATTTCGGCATAGCCGGAGAGCGCGGCCAATTCATTCAGCTGGGGGGTGTCGGTATCTTCTAGAAGTCGCAGTACGATACTAATAATAGCGAGTGTGCCGAATAAACAGCTTAGTAAAAAATTAATAAGATAAGCCGCAACCCTGCGCCCAAGCGAAGCAATGCCAACCTCCAGCGCCGCATGTGTACTTTTTTGTTTCTGATTTAAATCCCATTCGCTCATAATTGCCTTCATACTCCTCAATTCACTTGAAATCGGCTGCAATGATATGACCAAGCAGCCTGGTTGAATCATGCCACAAACACAAGCGGTGCGCCAAGTATTGTTATAGCTGAAAACTTTATTTCCGCTAGGTGGTATAGTCTCAATATCTTCAGCCATATCGCAATAATCCGGATTTCTATTGCCGCCGCAAACGAAGACGGTTTCTTTGCATAACGCGTGGCAATACCCGGCCAACGTTCGAAATCCAAAAAACGGTTCTCCACCGGATGACGGTGTAACGATACAGCCAGCGGCCAAAAGACAGTTTTGCTCCTTACGGTTGGCCTTTGGCGAGATAACAGCATCCATCCCCAGTGAAACTGCCAAATTCCTGATTGCATCGGTATCATAAGTTTATCGGCCAACAGCTTGCCGGCTGCCGTATCGGCAATCAATGCTTCAGCAAACAGACAATCTGCCGCACTTGCCTTCGCTTAACACGAGTTAGCGGCATCCCGTGGGCATCCACCGCCAGATGCAGCTTGGTATTCCACCCCTTTTTGTACGGCTCATGTCTTCATTGCCGCCTTTGGCTCCCGCTGCATGGGGATAAACCTTGATATGGGCGGCATCCATCATCAATCATTCCATGCCTTTCTCACCCGCAAGGATGAACATCAGTTTCGTCCGGATGCCCTTTTGCGCCAACGAATGAAACGGCGGTGGGTGTTGCTCCAGCCGCCGTAATCGGGCGGCAGGTCCCGCGAGGGTGCACCGGTACGCAGTATCCGGAAAGTGGTCGGTGAGGTCGTGGCGGCGGTGGGCGGGTTGTTTCATAGGTGGATCGTGAGATGTTGGATGGAGGCAGGATATCGCATACCTTGTAGATTGTAACTACACTATCTAGGGTCTGTTGATAATTGGCCGGCGAAGCGGTTTTTTGACAACTCAAGATTAAATTCGTTATAGTTGCCTTACTCGTTCTGGCTGTTTCGCTATCAAATCGGTTAGCCGGTAGAAAAAAACAAAAAGCACCGAAATTATTCGGTGCTTTTTAAAATTTTTGGCGCGGCGGACGGGGCTCGAACCCGCGACCCTCG
>NZ_JAUNHL010000045.1 GCF_030523955.1 Neisseria sp. | reverse complement strand
GCGTTAGACCATTCGGCAAGTTGTAGCTTCCTCTCTCATCTCGTAGTGCTACAATTGTCTTTGGGCAGTTGTTGGTATCCGGTAAGTTGTAGCTTCCTCTCTCATCTCGTAGTGCTACAATGGCTGGCCGGGTGCGCCCGGATCGCCCTTAGTTGTAGCTTCCTCTCTCATCTCGTAGTGCTACAATCCATCAGCGAGAGGATACACGCGGTCAATTGTTGTAGCTTCCTCTCTCATCTCGTAGTGCTACAATCGGCAATATTGAATATTTCTTGTGATGATTGTTGTAGCTTCCTCTCTCATCTCGTAGTGCTACAATGCGTCGTGTGAACGCAAGACGTTAAAATTGGTTGTAGCTTCCTCTCTCATCTCGTAGTGCTACAATAAACGCCCATGACTAAACGGCAAAATGTGCGTTGTAGCTTCCTCTCTCATCTCGTAGTGCTACAATTTCTGCGGCCTTATCCACGTAAGCTTGCGCGTTGTAGCTTCCTCTCTCATCTCGTAGTGCTACAATCCAGCCAATGCTATTAAGTCATCGACAAGCGTTGTAGCTTCCTCTCTCATCTCGTAGTGCTACAATTGCAGCTCACCTCAACAGCTCAATCCCTGCGTTGTAGCTTCCTCTCTCATCTCGTAGTGCTACAATGATTGATACCTTTGAGGGCGGTAAGGCGCGGTTGTAGCTTCCTCTCTCATCTCGTAGTGCTACAATACAGGGCAGCGGCGGCCGTTCCCGCGGGGGGTTGTAGCTTCCTCTCTCATCTCGTAGTGCTACAATACGTTAGGTTGGCAACGGTCGAAAACACCTGTTGTAGCTTCCTCTCTCATCTCGTAGTGCTACAATACTCAAGCCTGAAATCCTTATTTGATAAGGATTTCAGGCTTTTTTATCGTTTTTAAAACTACGCTAAAATAGTAATAATTGGTCGGCATTGACCTTTTTTTCACGGGGTTTGGGCTCGCCAATCAGCATAATCATGCCTGCAAATTGCTTTTCAGTTACCTCTAAATAGCGTACTTGGCCTTCTTCGGGTAGGTGTGCTTTCAATCGATTGTGGTGTTTCTGCAACGCATCACGACCGCGTACGATGCGGGAGTAAACGGATAATTGCAGCATTTGATAACCGTCTTTTTGCAGAAATTGACGGAATTGGTTGGCGGCTTTGCGTTTTTCCGCAGTGGTTACAGGTAGGTCGAAAAATACGATTAAGCGCATAAATTTGGCCTCACTCATAATCTTGTACCTTTAAAGGAAGCATCTCGGGTAGTTTCAAGTTTTTTGAGTGACCGGTTAGTACTGTCTGAAAAGATTGAACGGTACGATCAATTGCTGCCAAGAGAGAGTAACTGCGACCATCTAGTTTGATTTGGCAATGCAGCAGCGACACTAACTTTTGTTTGATTTTCGGCGTAAGTATGCCTGGCAGTTCGTCTGCAAGCCGGCTTTCCCATACCAGTAAATCCACTAGCGGGCGGTAAGGTTCGATAAAGTCATCGGCCAGATTGAAGGCATTTAATTCGCTGCGGTGTTGAAGCCCGAGTGCGGGTAAAAAGCCATATTGAACCAAAGCGCGGGAAACGGCGGAACGCACGATACTGTAACCGTAATTCAGACAGGCATTGATGGCATTGTCGTGGCTGCGGGCGAACTGGTCGCCGAAGAGTACGCGGAAATACAGTGCGGCGGCCTGACTTTCGGCAAAGTCTTTATCACCGGATTTAACGCCGTCGGCCAATGCGTTCAGACGGCCTGCGGCGATATCGTGTCCGCTATAATCCAGCAGCCAAGCCTGATTGCGGATTTTCTGTTTGACAATCTGCTGCCAAAGTTGTTTTTTATGCGGCAGAGTCATTTCCATCTGGTATTTCAGGATTTTCAGGCTGCGGTGATATTGGGCGAACGGCAACCACTGCCCGCAGGGTAGAAACTGTTCATCACAGGTGAGTAGGGTTACGCCGTATTGCGCCAGTGCTGATAAAAGCGGGGCGGTAAGCACTACTTCGCGTGCTTCGACCACAATCACGGCAATATCTTCCAACGGCACGGGAATAATGTCGTCTTGTTGAATCAGCAAATGGTTTTGTTGTAACGACAGGCGGGCAGGTTTGCTGATCAGAATACTGCGCCAAGTCATATGGTTTTCTCCGTGGGTGCTTTATATACAAAACAGGCCGTCTGAAATACTTTCAGACGGCCTAATGCTTATTTTTTGTTTTTCAGTTCAGGACGTTTCTCTGCTTCGCACAGACGGATTTCTTTGCCCAAAGGGTCGATTTGGTATTTTTGGAAAGACAAAACAGTTTTGACACCAACACGATGCAGTCCATCTTTTCCTGTGCTTTTCTCCAGATCATGCTCTTTTATACCGATATTGCCAGTTGACCTATCCAAGCCTGAAAAATATCCGAAAATCCGCCCTTTCTTACTAATCACTTCCACCAAATCATTAGGATAAAGCGAGAATTTAAACGCATAGCTCTCATCCATCACATCCCAATCGGCTTCATCTTTACCTTGTACCACAGCTTTATTAGGCAAAATACCCTTAGCCACCTGCCAAGCATATATCGGCACCAAATAATTTTTCTCACCTTTACCGAACACATCCACCCGCACCATTGTGGCATTATCGGCAATACCTTGGGGAATACCGTTGCTGTCTTTGCGTACCATCACGCCGGTTTTCTGTACATCTTCCACCCGCACCGCTTTTACCAACGAGCCTTGTTGCCCGTCTTTTGCCGGTTTGTAAAACGGCTCGGAAAAAGCTTTGGCGGGATCGTCATTGTATGCGGCCAGCCGTTCTTGCAATGCGGCATACAGGGCTGGTTCACGGTTCGGATAGCCGACGATTTTTTCAATATCTTTGGTTTTCAAAGAAGTAAGCGGTTTTTTAACCACGCTGATATTTTCAGACAGGCGTTTGGCAGATTTAATGGTTTCCAAATGCCCTTGTCCGCTCATCTTGCGGTTTGGTGCGCGGGAAACAAATAGCGGAGTAACGTGTTCATGCAATACCTGGGGGCGAGAATCGAGTTTTGCCGCCAGTTCTTCACGCGGATTGTCGCTGAATACACGAATCATCACTTCCTGCCGGAAAAAATCCCACGGTTGCGGAATACGCTGTTTGACCTCGCCGGTTTCCGTATCCACTATTTCCAGCGATTCACGCCGTTGCATGGCTTGGGTGATTTTTTGTTGCATTGATACGGTGGAGCACGCCACGATAACAGCGTCTAAGGCGTGATGGCGGTCGTTTTCTTCACGCACTTTGCGCAAGCCCCATAAACCGCGCAGCAAGCTGGTAATCTGTCCGTTTGAAGCAAATACCCGCCGTTTGCCTTTACCCTCCAAATGCAGGTTGTGTTCGATAAAGGTGCACAAAAAACGGGCGATATAGCGCGTATCATTCAGATTACGTTCAATAAAATCCTGTTCGTTGAGTTTGGCCGTCTGAATCCGCTGTTTTTTTGCATACGGAAAATGGCAGCCTGCTACCCGTGCCTGAAATTCACGCCAGCGCTCACTATTTTCTGCTCCGCCAAGGTATTCATAAGGCGTTTGGTTGCGTTTTTTCTGGTTTTCGCTGCCGAGCACCAGCACTTTGTTATTAAAACTGTCGTCCCAAGTGCGGGAAAAAGGCAGCGCGTGATCGATTTCCACATAACCTTTTTCGTTCAGACGGCCTAAATCCAACGGCACGCCCGAATACAGGCATTTGCCTTGCTGCTGCTTATAGAGCCGCATTTTCAGAATGTCTTGCCCTTTCGGTTCGCCTGTAAAGTGAGGGAAATATTCTTTGAATTCGGCCGCTGCGCGCTCGCGTTCTTTACGGTTTTCTTCCTGCCGTTTTTCAATTTCTTTGCGGTCCTTATACGATTTGCCCAATTCGCGTGCCGTTTCAATATGCACACGCAGCGGCGAACCGTAGCGGCGGATAATGGCGTTAACTACTTTGCGTGCCTGTGTGAGCGTACGGAATACCACGGGATTGCGGATATCGTCGGCATGAATCACCGGCAGCAGCAAATTATCTTGCTGTGTTTTTGCGCCATAGTGGTTGCCGTAAACCTGCGCACAGGCTTCGTCATAGCGCAATCCCTGTTCCATTAACGGCATAATTTTGGCCAATGCCGGTAAAGATAATTCGATAAATTTATCAAAGCTCAAACCTTTCAATAAAGCCTCCGACACCTGTTCGGGCAGCGCCAAACCGGCCAAGGCTGTCTGAATGTCGTTGTCGGTTTTATAAAGTGAAAACGCCGTACCAATCGTATCAATCACTTCGGGATTGCGGATGCGGTTTTCCCATTCGCCTTTCAAGCCTGCTTTTTCTAAAACCGTGCGGATTTTGTGATAAGCCTTCATTTCCATCAGCGCGCCGCTTTCGGCTTTCAGGCCGTCTGAATCTTTACCGTAGCGCAGCCCTTTGAATACTGCGCTTTCAGGTAGCCCCAATATTTTGCGTACTTGTGCGTAAGTGAATTTGGAGTTCTTATTCTTATAAGGCTCGTCCAATAGCTGTTTCCGCTCATGTTCGTTTAGCACCCGTTCTTCGCCGTTGTGCAGAATGCGTAAATTATTCAGCTTGGTCAGCCAGATAAAACGTTCCGCACTATAGGTGTTTTTCGCGGCTTTGTATTCAGACGGCTCAAACGTACATTTACCCAGCATTTTCAACACCGCCTCACCCTGTAGGGCACTGCGCTGCGTCATCAGCAAATCGTCTACTTTCGCCTCCAATTCGACTGAAGTAAACGGATTCCCCAATTCGCGCTGCTTGGCAAACAACAGATGCAGTTCTTTTTGCAAATCCAGGCGGTTGAAGGTGTGGGAATAGTTGCCTCCTTTATTGCGCAGGTGGCCACTCTGTTCAGCAAACAGTTTTACTGCCAACTCTGCCGGCGTTCGGTATTGCCCGGGATTATCTGCCAGCAGTTTGTGATTCTCTGCCACTCCTGCCAGCAGCCTGCCCAGCTCCTTATCTTCCGTTTGCATCTCGCTTTTACGCTGCGACAGATAACCGCGATGTTTGACCAAATGCAGCAACACCGCCGCCCATTCTTTTTCTGTCAGCTTTCTGTCCAATCCTTGCACGCGCAACTGCCAAGCATCCACCGGCATGGCAACAGGTAGATCGTCGGCAGTAAAATCTGCCGCCGTCAGCAGCCCTTCGCGTTTTAACAAACTGCGCAGACGCAACAGGCGGTGTGCCCGGCGGCGGATTAAACGGCGGATACTGCGCGCGGTACGCCAGGCCAATGCCAACGATTCGCCGGTTTTCGGCACTTCTGCACGCTCAAACGTACGTACTCCGCAATCCAGCAGGCCGATGGGGTGCTCATTTTCATCCACCAACACCAACGCCCAACCAACCGAAGCAATGCCTAAATCCAAGCCTAAAATATAGCGCTGTACTTTTTGTTTCATTCGCTTTTCCCTTTGTGTTGAAATTAATAAATAATCATACTATTTATAATAAATTAAATAAATATTTGACAAGTATTTTCTTTATCTCTAAAATTTACCGTATTGTTGCACTACGAGATGAGAGCCGTTGCTACAATAAGGCCGTCTGAAAAGACGTGCCGCGACGTAAAATACAGAAATGTATGAGCCCCTGTTTAAGTTTACTTAAACAGGGGCATCGTCTTTGATTATACCGTGATGTAATTATAAATGCCTGTCTGAAAACTTTTTCAGACAGGCATTGATTTATTTTCATCCGCTTCTAATCAATTAAGCTTCATCATCCTGATCATCGATACGTACGCTGTGATCAATCAAGCTCGGTTGAACAAAGGCTGCGGCGGATGAAGACTTGCTGCTGGATAAGCGTTGCAGATAAGCTTCATCAATATCGCCGGTTAAATATTGGCCACTGAAGCAAGAGTTATCAAAACGCTGTATATCAGGGTTCAGTATTTTTACAACAGCCTCAAGCTCGGCTAAATCTTGGAATACACAACCATCGGCGCTGATTTCTTCAGCAATTTGCTGGGCGGTGCGTCCGTTGGCAATTAACTCTTCGCGGGTCGGCATATCGATGCCGTAAACATTGGGGTAGCGCACTTCCGGTGCTGCCGAGGCGAAAAATACTTTTTTTGCACCGGCGGCTTTGACCATTTCCACAATCTCACGGCTGGTGGTACCGCGCACAATGGAATCATCCACCAGCAATACATTTTTACCGACAAACTCCGATTCAATAGGATTCAGCTTCTGGCGTACCGATTTTTTGCGCGTAGCTTGCCCGGGCATGATAAAGGTACGGCCGATATAGCGGTTTTTAATCAGGCCTTCGCGGTAAGGTTTTCCCAAATGCTGCGCCAGCTCCATGGCGCTGGGGCGGCTGGTATCGGGTATGGGCATCACGACGTCTATTTCATCGATATTCAGCTCACGCTTCACTTTTTCCGCCAGCGACACGCCCATATTCACGCGTGCCTGATATACCGATACGCCGTTGATGACGGAATCAGGTCGGGCAAAATAAACATACTCAAACAGGCAGGGTGCCAATTCGGGAGATTCCGCACAAGAGCGGTTATACAGTTTGCCGTCTAAAGTAATAAAGATGGCTTCGCCTGGATCCAGCTCACGTACCAACTCGTAACCCATGCTACTGAATACGATGGATTCCGAAGCCACCGCATAATCGGTTTTGCCGTCGGCATTAATAAATTTACCCAAAGCCAGCGGGCGGATACCATATGGGTCGCGAAAAGCGAGCAAACCGTAACCGGCAATGAGTGCGACCACACCATAAGCCCCGCGCACACGCTTATGCAGCTTGCTCACGGCGTTGAAAATATTATCCACACTCAAATGGGTTTGGCCGGAATCGCTTACTTCGCGGCGCAATTCGTGGGCAAAAACGTTCAACAATACTTCTGAATCGGATCGGGTGTTGATATGACGCAGGTGTTTATAGCACACATTTTCGTATAGCTCGTCGGTATTGGTCAGATTACCGTTGTGTGCCAATACGATGCCGAAAGGCGAGCTGACATAAAACGGTTGTGCTTCCGCACTGCTGCCGGCATTACCGGCAGTAGGATAACGTACGTGGCCGATACCGGCGTGACCGTTCAAATCACGCATATTGCGGGTGCGGAACACATCACGCACCATGCCTTTGCCTTTATGCATATGGAACATATTGCCTTGTACGGTCACGATACCGGCAGCATCCTGCCCACGGTGCTGCAACATCTGTAAACCGTCATACAGCAATTGATTAACCGGTTCGTGCGCTACCAGCCCTAATACACCACACATGATTTTCTCCAGAAATTACAGCATCGGGCTGTCAAGACGATCACTTATCCGTCCAGCCAGATAAGGTACCGCCACGGAAGCCAAAGTTTCGAAATAAACGGCACTGGCGGATGCTCGCCAGTCTTGAGTTTTGGGCAGGTCGGTAAAGGAGCACACCAACACCACCAGCGTCATAATTAATACGCCCTTCACCGCGCCGAACACTCCGCCGAGCATACGGTTGACGCTTCCCAAACCCATCGCGGAAACGGCTGATACCAATAGGGAACGTAATAAATATTGCACCAGCCAAGCCGCAGCAAATACCAGAATGAATCCCGCTGCCACGCTCAGCGCACGCGGCTGCAGCGAAGTGAGAAACGCATCGGCAAAAGCCTCTGCAAACAAGCGTGCCGCCATAAAAGAAACAATCCAAGATGCCAACGAAGCAATTTCAGCGATAACGCCGCGCGTCATGGAAACCACAACGCAAATCAGGATAACCGCCAAAGCCGCCATATCAAATATCGTCATGTTTGATTCCGGTATTACTTGCTGCTGACGACAGAACCGCTGACGCCTTTGGCTTTCAGTTTTTCCAATGAGCGTGCCGCTGCCTCGCTATTCGGGTAAGTGCCTGTCTGAACGCGATAAACCGTGCCTTTACTGGTTTCAATCTTGGCAATCGAAGCATTCACGCCGGATTGGCGCAAAGTCTGCAAAGTTCTCTTGGCATTAGCTTCGTCTCGGAACGATCCGGCATGAATAGTAGCTTTACCGCCGCCTGTTTTGGCTGCCGTAGTCTCTTTGGCTGCCGCCTGTTTTTTGGTTTCGGCTTGTTTTTCAGCTTCTGCCTGTTTTTTAGCTTCCGCTTCTTTTTTGGCTTCCGCCTGTTTCTTCAGCGCCGCAGTCCGCTCTGCCTCTGCTTGTTTAGCTTTGGCTGCCTGCTCTTCTTTCTGCTGTGCAGATTTTTTCTGAGCCGCTAATCGTTCGGCCTCTGCCGCTTTTTTCTTAGCTGCCAAACGGGCCGCTTCGGTTTCTTTTTTTGCTTCTGCCTGTTTCTTCAAGGCTGCAGATCGCTCGGCTTCCGTTTGTTTGGCTTTATTTTGTGCTTCTTTGGCCGCCGCAGCTTTCTCAACCGCCTGTTTCTTCTGGGCAGCCAAACGCTCGGCTTCTGCCGCTTTCTTCGCCTGCGCCGCTTCCTGCTTGGCCTGTTCAGCCCGCTTGGCAGAAGCAGCTTTTTCGGCAGCGGCCTGCTGCTTGGCCAATTCCTGACGCCGCTCTTGTGCCTGTTGTTGCTCAAGCGCCGCTTTTTCCGCTGCGGCACGGCGTTCGGCCAATCGTTTTTGCTCTGCTGCCGCACGCTCTTGCGCCGCCTGCTTCTCTTTCTGCTCTCGTTCGCGCGCAACAGCGGCTTTATTAGTATTCTCAATTACAATCACCGGCGCCGGAATCATATCTTCCGGCTTGGGATCCTGTTGCTCTACCGGTTCGGCCTTTTGCGTAACGGTACGCACCGTACCTTTATCGTCTTTCAGCTCCACGCTTTCCTGGCCGTCTGCCAAGTCGTAAACCTTATTATTACTGCTGTTTTGTTCAGCTGCTTTTTCAGCTTGCATATGAGGCGGCGGATTGGTGTCTTCCGGGCCGACCACCACTACATTTTGCTTAATGGTTTTCTTTTCTTTTGTCTCAGCCGGTTGGCTGGCGGATTGCGCCACAGCGGCAGAAGCCGAAACTTCGGCATCAGCAGCTTGCTCGCTGTCGCCCGAATTGGCAGCTTTGGCGAAAATCAAGCCAGCCACCACGACCATAACGGATGCACCGACCAGCCTGCGGCGGTTTTTACGCTTAAGCTGTTCGTATTCATCCAGTGAATTCCAATGTTCGGAGGCCATATTTTATCCCTGTTGCAACAAATCCATCACTTCGGCGACGGTATGAAAAGAACCGAATACAATGATTCTATCATTTTCCGATGCACCCGCCAAAGCAGCCCGGTAGGCGTCGGCGATGTGAGGATATTCCTCTATTTGTTCAATCCCTTGTGTATGTAATTTTTTTCTTAATGCATCTACATCCATACCGCGCGGCATATCCAGGGGTGCGATGTACCAGCTGTCGAATTGGTCTTTTACAATTTCCAACACACCGTCTATATCTTTGTCCGACAACATACTAAACACCGCGATGCGGTTTTCGGCAAACGGCAGCGCCATCAGGTTTTGGCGCAAAGCGCGAGCCGCATGCGGATTGTGGCCGACATCCAGCACGGTTAACGGCCGGCCGGGCAATACTTGGAAACGGCCGGGATTGGCAGCCAGCAGCAATCCGCGTTTAATGGCGCCCAAATCTACCGGCAATATCAAATACAAACATTCTATGGCGCTCAAGGCACAAGCAGCGTTTTGTATCTGGTAGTTGCCGCGCAAGGCAGGAATCGGCAAAGCATTGCGGTTACGGCGGTAATCGGTATCAAAACCCAAGCCTTGGCGTGGATGAAAATGGAAAGACCATTGTTGGTTTTCCAGTTTGCTGTAAGCAAAATCTTCTCCGCTAAGCAATAAGGGCGCGCCTATGGCGGCAGCGTGTTTCACCAAAGACTGCGGCGGCGGATTCTGCCCGCAGATGGCGGGCTTGCCTGAACGGAATACTCCGGCTTTTTCAAACGCTACTTGTTCAACGGTATCACCAAGATAGGATTGATGATCCAAATCCACGCTGGTCACCACCGCCACATCGGCATCGAATACGTTAACCGCATCCAACCGCCCGCCCAAGCCGACTTCGAGTATCATCACATCGACTTGTTCGCGGATAAACACATCTACCGCAGCCAAGGTATTGAATTCAAAATAAGTCAGCGAAATCTCACCGCGCGCCGCTTCTATCCGCTCAAAAGCAGCGACGATGGCTTCATCGGAAACCGGCTGGCTGTTGACGGCGATGCGTTCGTTAAATTTCAACAGATGTGGGCTGGTAAGCGTACCGGTTTTAAAACCGGCTTGGGTATAAATCTGGGTGAGAAAAGAGCAAACCGAACCTTTTCCGTTGGTACCTGCTACGGTGATTAGCGGACAAGAAGGATCCAATCCCATGCGTTTTTTGACTTCGCCTACCCGCTCCAAGCCCATATCGATCAGGCCGTTGCTGTGGGAAGTTTCCAGATGGGAGAGCCATTGTGCTAAGGTTTTGTTCATCACGCTTCTTTTTTGAGATAATGTATTTATTTATGAATAGTGTGTTTCAGACAGGCATTTATCGTTCGAAGCCGTTATTCCAACCCGGCTAAACTTCCGGCCGGTTTTTATCCGCTTTCGGCCTGCCAAAGCGCGACCACACCAGCAAACGGCGGTAACTTTCCGCATCGGTCATATCAGGCAATACAGTCAGCCAGCTTTTGCCTTTTTCGTACTCAAAACAAAGAAAACAGGCGTGCCGGTGTATCAGGCTGCTGCCGAGCAAAACGGCATCGTATTCTTGGTTGTTTCCGCATTTGATGCGCACATGGCCACCGGTATCGATGATGATTTTCCGCCAGTTTCCATTCTGCAAGCGCTTATGATACCGCCATGCACCTATTAAGCTGATCAATAAGGCCGCACAGCCCGCCCACTGCGCCATGCCATTGAAATATCTCCAGCAAAGCGCGACGGCGGCCAGATGTGCAGCGATGGTTAGCCGTTTGGCACTAGCCGAAGGCCGCAAACTGACCTGAAACGCTTGCATGGCTGTCTCACATCATGTTGTCGAATACCGGACTTACCGAAATATCCGAGTCTTCCATATCCAGTACCATATCGTGGATTTCCACTTCGAAAAACTCCCAAAAGGCTTTCAGGCTCATGTCTTGCGGCCATTTGGCAGCCGGGATGTCCCAACCGTAAATTTCCGCTTCGAAGATTTGCTGATAGCGTTCGTCGAAATAGGAAACCACCGCTTCCGGCTCATCGAATTCGGGCACCAAAAATACCGAGCAGTTGGTACGCAATTGCGCCAGCGTTAAATCCGGCATATTGTCGTCGGCTTGCTTGAGCCATTGCAGAAATTGTTCGGTAGGTTTGAGCACCACTGCGGTGCGATCGACAAAATACATAATTATCCTAACCCAGTACGGTATTGCATCCAGCCGCGATTGTACTGTATAGATGCCTGTCTGAAAACCATTCAGACAGGCATACCGGCATAGAAAAACGGTATGGTTTACATTCAAAACCATACCGTTACCCATATCGCTTTTTCTCGACCCGGCAATTAGTGGTCGGATGCTTCCGCCGCACCGATACCGGTCATAGAGCGTACATATTGCGATTCGAAAGCTTCGCGGTCTTTCTTGGCTTGCTCCGAATTATCCAAAACGGATACCAGCCAACCCACGATAAACGCTGCCGGAATACTGAAAATGGCCGGGTTGCCATATGGGAAAATGGCTTCTTTATTATGCAACACGCTTACCCACACGGTCGGACCCAAAATAATCAGAATCAGAGCCAGCAACAGGCCGGTAAAGCCCCCGGCAACCGCGCCGCGGGTAGTCAAACCTTTCCAGAACATTGAAAGCATCAATACCGGGAAGTTGGCCGAAGCGGCAATCGCAAACGCCAAGCCCACCATGAAAGCCACGTTTTGGTTTTCAAACATCACACCGAAAATAATGGCCAACACGCCCAACGCCAGAGTAGTCATCTTGGATACGCGCATTTCCTCTTCCTGGCTTGCCTGACCCTTGCGGATAACCGAAGCATAAATATCGTGGCTGACGGCAGAAGCACCCGAGAGCGCCAAGCCGGCCACCACCGCCAAAATGGTGGCGAATGCTACCGCCGAAATGAATCCCAAGAACAAATTGCCGCCCAAAGCTTCAGACAAGTGAATCGCAGCCATATTGTTACCGCCGATCAACTCGTAAACGGTTTTGCCCTCTTTCAGAACTTGCTGGAAGAAATGCGGATTGTCTTTGGTAACGAAGATAATCGCACCAAAACCGATGATAAAGGTCAACAGGTAAAAATACCCGATCAGGCCGGTGGCCACGAATACCGATTTACGCGCCTCTTTGGCATCCGGTACGGTGAAGAAACGCATCAGAATGTGCGGCAAGCCGGCGGTACCGAACATCAGCGCCATACCCAACGAAATCGCATCAATCGGATTTTTCACCAGCGAACCCGGGCCTAAAATTTGGGTGCCTTTTTCATGGATATCGGTTGCCTGTTTAAACATGGTTTCCATGCTGAAACCGGCATTTTTCAAAATCATGAATGACATGAAAGTAGCACCCGAAAGCAGCATCACCGCTTTGATGATTTGCACCCAAGTGGTCGCCAACATTCCGCCGAACAATACATAGCATACCATCAGCACGCCAACCAGAATCACCGCATAGATATAATCCATGCCAAATAGCAATTCGATCAGTTTGCCCGCGCCCACCATTTGCGCAATCAAGTAGAAAATCACTACTAAAATCGCGCCGGAAGCGGCGAACAAGCGTACCGGCGTCTGCCCCAAACGGTAAGCCGCTACATCAGAGAACGTGAATTTACCCAAGTTGCGCAAGCGTTCGGCTACCAGGAACAGCACAATGGGCCAGCCCACCAAAAAGCCGGTCGAATAAATCAGGCCGTCGTATCCGCTGGTAAAAACCATCGCGGAAATACCCAGGAACGAAGCAGCCGACATATAGTCGCCCGCAATTGCCAAGCCGTTTTGGAAGCCGGAAATACCGCCGCCGGCCGTGTAATAGTCTTTAGTGGATTTATTCTGTTTGGAGGCCCAAACGGTAATCCCCAAGGTGAAGCCGACAAAGATAAAGAACATCACAATCGCCGCGATATTCAACGGCTGTTTCTCAACCTCTCCGGTAATCGCATCGGCCCAAACACCGCCCGATGCCATCAAAGACACCGCAGTAAACATTAAGGAATGGCGCAACTTCATTACTTCTCTCCCTGCACGCTTTTCACGACATCTTGGGTCATTTTTTCAAACTTACCGTTGGCAATCGAAACATAAATCCCTGTGGTGATAAACGAAAATACAATCACAAAAATCCCGGCATAAATACCCCAGGTGGTAATACCACTATCCGAAACCGGCGTGCGAAGCAAATCGGGGTTGCTACCGATAATCCAGATATAACCAAAATACATAATTAAAATAACCGCCGAGAAGCCCCATCCCAACAGAGATTTTTGCCGCTCCATTTTCTGAAACTCAGGATTTTCCAGCACCTTGCGTGCAGTTTGTTTATCCATAATATTCACCTTCTATCTATTCTTCTTAAATTACACCGCACTACCTGTACGGTGCCGCCATTAAATAGACTGCCCAAAATTTTGACTAATTTTATTTTTTGATGCAGGCTATCGATTTTGCTGATAATCTTATGGAATTATCTGTAAAAAAAAGCGCTTAACACCCACACTCATCAGGCATAATGTGTTAAAAAATATTCAAAAAGGTTAATAAGATTCTTTAACTTATAAATAAAACCACCTAACTACTGCCTTCTAAAGCAGGGCAGGTAAGAGAAACAGCGAGAGTTTCGATGGATTTAAACCAACTGAAGTCTTTTGTCACCGTAGCCTATCACCGCAATCTTACCCAAGCAGCCGAACGCTTGCATTTATCGCAACCTGCCGTATCCGCGCAAATAAAAGCGATAGAAAGCCAAGTGGGTACGGCCCTTTTTCACCGGAACAGCAGCGGCATGACGCTCACCCGGGCCGGCGAAATCCTGCTTCCGGAAGCAGAATCCCTGCTACAGCACAAACACAAACTCGACAGTTTTGCCGAAAGCTTAGCGGAAAACTACACTCAAGAAGCACAATTAGGACTCATTCATCCGGTAAATGCCGAAAAAGTAACTGAACTAACCCGTTTACTGAGCCACAGTGCCCCGGATATCCATTTACATATCCAATATGGCATGAGCGGCGAAATTCTCAGCCGGATATTAGCCGGCCAGATACACAGCGGATTTTATCTGGGCAACGCCAATACCCGCAGCGTCCGCAGCATTTTTCTAGAAAACATTCATTACTCTTTAATTTGTCCGCAAAGTGAAGCCGCCGCTATCCAAAGCAATCTTCCGCGCAGTCTGGAAGACTATATTTGGATTGAAATGTCCGGCGTTTCCAGCAGCAACAAACATGTGCAACAATTTTGGCGCAGCAACCGCCTCTCACCTAAACGCCAGATTATTTGTGATTATCCGCAAACCATCATCGATCTTGTCAGCACCGGCATAGGCGTAGCAATGGTGCCCAGTGATAAAGCCGAAAACGCCATTGCCTCCGGCAAACCCTTGCATGTCATCGAGCAGCTCCGCCAAACCTTGCCATTACATTTCACATATTTAGACGAATACGAGCAAAATCCTACCGTACAATGGCTCAAACGTTCGGTTCTCACTACATGGCAACTACCATCTTCCGTGTAAATCCGTCCGAATAAAAAAGGAGCCAGAATGACTCGGGCTCCTTTTTCTTTGCTTGCAATACTGCCAACAGCTATAGCGGATTTAATTAACTTTCGATACAAGACAGCAAGCCGCAGGCAGTACAAGTAATATAGAACCGATTCTGTTGCCGCTTTAGCAGCTTACAAAATCGTTCTCTTTGAGCTTTGGAGCAGCAACGACGTAGCGAAAGTTAAGTTAATCCGCTATACAAAATCTAAAATCATCTATTACGCGGTACAATACCCCCGTTTAAATACAATGCCTGTCTGAAAAATACAGATTACGTCCAACATGCTCTATCTTTACCAATCCAACCGTCTCGAAGATCTCGCCGATCTCTTGCATGCCGTCCGTCAACGTCAGCCATTAAGCCATCCGCTTGCTGCCGAAGAGATAGTGGTACAAAGCCAGGGAATGCGCCGTTTTCTCAGCCAGTTTCTGGCCAAAACGAGCGGCATTGCCGCCAACTTACGCTTCAGTTTGCCTGCCGCACTGGCTTGGCGGCTGATGCGCGAAGTGCTGCCGGGCACTCCGGCTCTCAGCCCGTTTTCCACCGAAGTCATGCGCTGGCGGTTACTTGACCTGTTTGGCAGCAAACGGCTACAACACGACGCCCAACTGACAGAAAGCCGCCGTGCACTGAACGGCTATCTCTCCAACGGCGAGCAGGCAGCCTACCAACTTGCCGGCCGGCTGGCCGATATTTTCGACCAATACTTAGTCTACCGCCCCGATTGGATTAACAGCTGGCAAGCCGGTAAAGAACTGAACTTGGGCGAAGGCGAGGGCTGGCAAGCCGAGCTTTGGCGCTTTCTTGATGAGGGCGCACAAAATATCCCGCACCGCGTCGCCTTATGGCAAAGCCTGCTAACCGGCCTCAGCAGCCATCCATTACCCGAACGTATAATGGTATTCGGCATCGCCACCTTGGCGCCGATATATCTTCAACTATTGCAAGCTTTGGGCGAACACACCGAAATACATATTTTTGCACTTAACCCCAGTAGTGAATTCTGGGGCAACATACTGAGCCCTGAACACATTCTCAAACATCCCGATGCTGCAACCGCCGGCCATCCTCTGCTCGCCTCTTTAGGCAAACAAGGGCGTGACTTTTTCGACGCACTGAGCGATAGCGGCGCCCGCCTCGAATTGCAGGTTTATGAAGAAGAACCCCGATCCGACAGCCTTCTGCACCGCCTGCAACACGACATCCAAACTCTCACACCTCCCGGCAGCCAAGGTCTCGGCCGTTGGGATAACAGCATACACATCGTCTCCGCCCACAGCCCGTTGCGCGAATTGCAAATCCTGAAAGAGCATCTGCTCGACACTTTACAGCAGCATCCCGATTGGCAACCGCACGATATCGCCGTACTCACTCCGAATATCGAACCTTACGCCCCATTTATCGAAGCGGTATTCGGCCAGCGCCAAGGCAGCGCACAAACCCTGCCCTACAGTCTCTCCGATGTCAAACTCAGCCGCAACCAGCCCTTGCTGCAGGCTCTGGAACAAAGTCTAGAATTACTCGACAGCCGTTTTGAAGTCGACCGCCTGCTCGCTCTACTTGAAAGTCCCAATCTGCTGCAACGCTTCGGCCTGCAACGCGACGATTTACCACTACTGCGCCAAGCGGTTGCCGATTTGAATATCCGCTGGGGCAGCGACAAGCAAATGCGCGGCGAAACCGATAATCTGTTTACGTGGCAGCAAGGTCTCGACCGTTTAATCTTAGGTTGGCTGCTACCGGAAAACAGCGGACTATGGCAGCACACCGGTGCTTTCTACACCAATCCCGACCAACTTGAAGTACTGGCGCGCTTTGTTGCTTTCGTTGGCACACTTGCCGATATCCGCCGGCACTGGGAAACGCCTGCCGACATTGCACTTTGGGCTGAACGGATACGCCAATCAACCGACAGCTTGTTTGACGTCGCCAACAGCGACCAAAACGCCCGTCAACAAATCGACCAATTGCTCTCCCGCTGGCAGGCCGAAGCCGATTTGGCCGGATTCGACCAACCGTTACCCCGCGAAACCGTTATCGGACATATCCGCAACCATCTTAACAGCCAAAACGAAGCCGGATTCTTACGTGGCGGAATTACCTTTTGCAGCATGGTACCGATGCGCAGCCTACCGTTCAAAATGATTTGCCTGCTTGGGCTGAACGATAATGATTTTCCGCGCAACATCCATGCCCCCGCGTTCGATCTAATCGCCCGTCACCCGCGCAAAGGCGACCGTGCCCGGCGCGAAGACGACCGCTATCTTTTCCTCGAAACGCTTATGAGCGCCCGCGAAAAACTCTATCTATCCTATATCGGCCGCGACATCCGCAAAGACGAAGAACTCGCCTCCTCCTCACTATTGGGCGAACTGCTCGATACCCTCTCCCTCATGACCGGCATCCCCGCCCACGAGTTGCGCGAGCAACGCATCGTGCAGCACCCGCTGCAAGCCTTTTCCCATCAGTATTTTAACGGTCGTTTCACCAGCAGCCGCAGTGATTATGCCAATGCCCTCAACCAGCCTGTAAGCGAACCGCAACCCTTTTACCGCGCCCCCCTCACCGAAGCAAAAACAATCCCGCAAGACATTGAACAACACAGCTTCTTACCATTTTGGCGCAATCCCGCCCGTGCATGGTTGCGCCAAAATCTCGGCTGGAAGCCCCTCTATGCCGATCCCGCCGGCGACACCGCCGAGCCATTCGAGCCAATTGATCGCGGCAGCATCAGCCAAGCCTATCTGGCCGCCCGCCGGAGCAATGAAGACTTCAACCGTACCGCCGAATATCTGCAAGCACAAAGCAGCCTGCCGGCCGGCGAACTGGGCATCCTTTGGCAACAGCATTACCAAAATCAGGCGAAATCGCTGAACGACGAATTGATTAAAAGTCCCAAGTTGCCCGCCGATCCCTATACCTTAGCATTGGGAACACATCGCCTGACCGGGCACTTCAGCCGCCTGCACCAGCACGGCCAACTCTATTTTCTCGAAGAAAAACCGAATGCACCCACCGAAATTACGCTTCATCTAGAGCACTTGATTCTCAATGCCGTACGCCCCGAGTGCAGCAGCTGTTTCGAAAGCCACTGGTTGTATGATGGCCAATGCCGAACCTTGCCCGAAATCCCGCAACACCAAGCGCAAGCGCTGTTGGAACAGTGGATGGCCGATTATCTGCTCGGCCAACACCATCCCTTGCCTTTCTTCGCGCGGGTGTGCTTGAAAGCGGCTGAAGCCTACTTAAAAGACAACAAAAAGGACAACACAGCCGTCGGTGACGAAGAACGCTGGCAAAAAGCCTACCAAGCAGCCCTATCCGCTTATAACGGCGGCTATGATTCCACCGCCCAACGCGACTATGCCGAAGTGGCACTGTTATTTGGCAAAAATGAAACCAGCCCGTTGGATTCCCCGCTATTTCGTCGTCTGATAGAAGAATTACTGATACCGACACTGCAACTGTGCCAAATGCAAACGGCGAAAGCAGAAGATGAAGCGGCAAGTTGATGTGCCTGAATCGAAACCCGATTGGTTTCAGACAGGCATTGTGCGGAATAAAGAAACCAACAATATGCCTGTCTGAAAACACTGTCCGAAATATTTTCCCATTCAGACAGGCATACTGCTTAAACCCAGCTTGCATTTTGCCAGAAGCAAAACACCCGCCAAGCCTACGCCCGGCGGGTGTTGTCATGATAAAACCGTTTGTTTACACCAAATCGGCAAACAACGGAGTAGAAAGATAGCGCTCGCCATAAGACGGAATCAGCACCACAATCAGTTTACCGGCGTTTTCCGGCTTGGCCGCCAGTTGCAGTGCAGACCATACTGCCGCACCTGAAGAAATACCGACCAACAAACCTTCTTTTTCCGCCATCGCGCGGGCAGTGGCAAACGCCGCTTCGGCAGGTGCCTGGATAATACCGTCATAAATACCGGTATTCAGGATTTTCGGTACGAAACCGGCACCGATACCCTGAATCGGGTGCGGGCCTTTTTGGCCGCCGCTCAACACCGGAGAGGCTTCCGGCTCGACGGCAAACACTTCCACCGAGCTTTTTTTGGATTTCAGCACTTCGCCCACACCGGTTACGGTACCGCCGGTACCCACGCCGGCCACGAAAATATCAATGGTACCGTCAGTATCACGCCAGATTTCTTCGGCAGTGGTTTTACGGTGCACTTCAGGATTGGCCGGATTTTCAAACTGTTGCGGCATAAAGTAAACGCCCGGATTGCTGTCTACCAATTCTTGTGCTTTGGCAATCGCACCGCCCATGCCTTCGGCAGCGGGCGTCAATACCAATTCGGCACCGAAAGCGCGCAACAGCATACGGCGCTCTTTACTCATGCTCTCGGGCATGGTGATCACCAGTTTATAGCCGCGCGCCGCACATACCATGGCCAAGCCGATACCGGTATTACCGCTGGTCGGCTCAACGATCACGGTATTTTGGTTGATTTTACCGGCAGCTTCGGCCGCTTCAATCATCGCTACAGCAATACGGTCTTTCACGCTGCTGCCCGGATTAAAGAATTCCAGCTTGGCTACAACCTTGGCCGGCAGGCCTTCGCTCAATCGGTTTAACTGAACCAGAGGGGTGTTGCCGATCAAGTCCGTAATACTGTTTGCAATATTCATGTTTTGCTCCGAAATGATTGATTAAATTACAAGGGATTTCATCATATAGTATAAAGAGCGGGCTGGGAAAATAAAAATAACTGCTGGGAACATTCTTACAACCAAAAGTTATTTACCGCTTTCACGCCAAAATACCCGGGGAAAGCCCGGTTATCCGCATCATAACGCCCGTTTTTTACCGCTTAATAACGGATGGCCAATAAAGAAACCAATATCCAAATCATTTGAAATAGCAAGGTAATCAGAAACGCACCTTGCAATTGCTTGTTACTGAAGACATTAGCCGGCCGTTTTTCAATCACCGCCCGGTGAATAAAAAACAGCGCCATCAAAATAGCCTGCATACCGATCCACAACACGGGCTCCAGCAAATACATTTGCAGCAGTGCTGGCAAAATATAAGCGCTGAGGCTGTTGGGATAGCTTAACAAGGTCAAGCCCGCCAAGGTACAAAACGATAACAGCATCAGCAAACCGCTAACGGCAAACAAGCTGATAAACACACTGTTGCTGCGGCCATACCAAATATTCTGTGCCGGCATACGTTGCCAATCGTTGGCAAAATAAAAAACGCTGGCAATCGCGATATAAATGTGCGGCGTATAGAGTGTGGCAAAATGAGTGATACCCAAGATACCCGGCAACAGCCGTGCCCCCAAAGTACCGAAACCTATCCATAAAAGCACGCTGCCCCATAGCCATTGGAACTGTTCGTCCCGGTACGCCTGCCAGATGAATAAGACAACATAAGCCACCGGCAGCCACAAACTGAGTGTACTCAACATACACGCACCGCCCGGCTAATCAAAAAGCCCGCATTCCAATCAATCATTGTGCTTATTCTTTTTTAAGTTTTACTTATCGATACCGTCGGTCAATATTGCAATACGCCTTCAAAAACCGTTTCCACCGGCCCCGTCATCATCACATCGCCACCGGGCTGCCAATTGATATAAAGCTCGCCGCCCGGCAATTTCACCTCCACCGGCACATTTGCTTCCAGCAACCCCAGGCGTATGCCCGCCACCACCGCTGCACAAGCCCCGGTACCGCAAGCCTGGGTTTCCCCTACGCCGCGCTCGAACACTCGCAAGATAATGTGTTGATTATCCACCACTTGCATAAAACCCACATTCACCCGCTCCGGAAACTGCTCGTGCGATTCAATGGCTTCACCCCACAAAGCAACCGGCGCTAAAGACGAGTCTTCCACCACAATTACCGCATGCGGATTACCCATATTCACACAGCTTACCGGCACCGATTCCAAACCCACCAAAATCAGATGGGTTAAAGCATCCGCTTTCTCACCGGGCGCCGCTACGAAAGGGATCTCCGAAGGCGCGAAACGCGGCTTGCCCATGTTCACGGTAACCAAACCATTATCCAACAATTCCGGCAAAATAATGCCGCGTGCCGTTTGCACCACAATTTTACGTTTTTCGGTCAAACCCTTATCGCTCACAAAACGCACAAAGCAACGCGCACCGTTACCGCACTGCTCCACTTCGCTGCCGTCGGCATTAAAAATACGGTAGCGGAAATCCACGCCTTCGCTATCAGACTCCTCCACCAATAACAACTGATCAAAGCCGATACCGGTATGGCGGTCTGCCCAACGAATCAGCGGCGCTTCCTGCGGATTAAAAGACTGGTTGATACCGTCAACCACCATAAAGTCATTGCCCAATCCGTGCATTTTAGTAAATTTTAATGTTCTCATCTTTCGGCTCGCACTTCGAAGCGGTCTTAACCATTCCATCCATAGAAAATATTTCAAACGTTCAATTTTATAGCACAGCACGCCATGCATTTCTATGGTTTATTCAGCATTGAATTTAACTAACCGCCGGTTATAAACTACCAATCATTTAAAATCATGAATTTATGAAAAATTCATTTTCATTACAGCAACAAGTTGCAAAAAAGAAACAAACAATCGGTAACTTAATTACAACCAACGGCTTGATTAGAACAAACAATCTATTCAAACCAACTTTTACAGAATCTACTCTAAACCCACCGCCATACACAGCCACTTGTTTTTATTTGCTTGAATCGTGCCGCTGAACCTGCCGCTTTTGTAAGAAGTGACATTCTGCGTCAAAAGCTGCCCTGCTGTGCCAATTTCACATAGAACTAGAGCGATTCCACAACAAAATTCGGCAGTTGCAATTTGCCGACGGCAAACGCACAATCACCCTAGTTAATCTCTTTAACGCAATTAAAACGATATTTTCAGACAGGCATCACGCAACCTCAGCCTGCATTCATACAAATAACCTGTTACAACAGGAACCGGAAAACGTCATGAAAAACCATATCACCCGCTTTTTGCCAATTACCACCGGCCTTGCCATGCAGTTCCTGGTTTTAGCCCTTATTGTTGCCAACCAACCGCAAAATCCGATGGACCCAAATCCGCTGCTGTCGAACAATCTATTGCTCGATATCTTCGGCCCCTTCTCCTTAAGCAACATTACCCTGAGCCTTTTGAAATAAAATACCCTGCTAAACGTATCCGATATAGCGATAGCCGGTATTTCGGAAACTTTCCTACCGATTCCGCTTCCAATCGGCAATATTTTTATTTTCGGAACTTTCAAAAATGATGAAAAATACCCGCAAACCGATTTTCGGCCTATTATTGACACTCGCAGCAACCGGCGCTTTTGCACAAGATGTGCATTTTTATGAAAAAAACAACCAAGTGCAAGGCCGCATTGATGGCAAAGTAGCCATGCGCCTAACCATTAACCCAGAAGGCTACCCGCAAGATGTACGCGTGGTACGCAGCAGCGGATCGAAAAAAGTAGACAGCGAAGCGGTAGCCTGGATGCAGCAACAACGATTGGAGCCGGTATCGCAAAACGGTGTAACCCGCAGCTTCAGCACCATCAAAGAAATCAAATATACACTGTAAACCAACAACCCTCATTGCAATGCCTGTCTGAAAAATTTTTCAGACAGGCTTTTGTATACCAGAATATCAACGCAAACCGTTTTTACCCGAATTCATAAACCGACTGGAAAAATAAAACGGTATAATAAACAAAATGGCAGGTGCTTGATGCAAGATATAGCAGATTTAATTAATTTTCGATACAAGGCAGCAAGCCGCAGACAGTACAAGTAGTACGGCAAGGCGCAGCAACGCCGTAGCGAAAGTTAAGTTAATCTGCTATAAATATTCCCGCTCCGCCTAGGGGCTGTCGACAATTAACCGGCGAAGCGGTTTTTTGAGGCAAAAACCGCGTATGCAAGGCAAAAAGCACAGCAAGGTTGAACACCTTGCGAGCATTTTAGCTTCGCAAGTCCGCTACGCTACCTAACGGAGCAGACGGGGATTTTTGACCAAAAACACCGCCGTTGCGTTAATTGTCGGCAGACCCTAACATTCTGAAAACTCATTTGAAATGGAAATTATGATGAAACTTACCGCTTACAGCATCATGGCCGCACTGGTACTTGCCGGCTGCTCGTCTTCCGGCACAGGCAGCGGTATGTCGGTTAATCTCGGGTTAGGCGGCCTAATCGGCGATCACGTCGGCCTCGGCACTTCGGTTAATATTCCGATCGGCTCTGGCAACAAAGTACCGCAAAACGGCGTACGCGTATTGGAAGAGCAAACCGTTACCTATTTCGATGCCCAAGGCCGCACCAGCGATAACGCAGTAAAAGGCGGATTCCGCCGCCAGCTCATCAGCAAACGAGGTGATAACGAATACATCGTGCAGGATTTTTATGAGGACAACAATCGCAAGCGTACCGATCCGATCGTCATTACCCGTGCAAAACTGATGGATTTCCATGCCCATCCCGAAGACGGTACGCTGACGGTATACGCTTATAACGGCAATATCATGCAACAGCAAACCTACCGCCAAGGCCGCTTGGTGGATGCCAACTATTGATCATATTCAATAAACTTATAAACTTTACGGCCGGATGGTTTTTCATCCGGCCGTTTGTTTCGAATGCCTGTCTGAAAAATTTGCTATACCGCATTTTCAGACAGGCATTTTATTTGCCCCAACAATCCATTCATTTTAAATAACGCCAAACAGAAACAGGTGATTCCTTATTCCATCAAGCTCATCAGATTTGATTTGCGTCATAGACCCTGGAGATTGTAGACAATACCACTTGCATTGATTGCAAATAGAGAAGATAATAATTCTCGGCGTAAGGGACAAAATGGGTGCTAAAAATCCTTGAAAGCCTTATCCTGAAAGGA
>NZ_JAUNHL010000044.1 GCF_030523955.1 Neisseria sp. | reverse complement strand
TGCTGGTAAGGGGGGGGGAGTAAAGTTTGGAATTCTTATTTTAACTCACTATAAATCCACTATATGTTTTCATGCGTTTAAGGTAATGATTGGGAATGCATAAAAAAATCAGCCGGTTATAAGTTACCGACTGATTTTTTAATTAGATTTTGGTCGGAGTGAAAGGATTCGAACCTTCGACCCCTTGCACCCCATGCAAGTGCGCTACCAGACTGCGCCACACTCCGACTCAAGAGACGAAAATTATATTCAAAGCTACGTTATCTGGCAAGCGTTTTTTCAATGTCTGTTAACATATTTTGCAAACCGTTACGGATTTCTTCCGCATCGGCTGCGGGGTTACCTGCATTATCTAAGGCATTATGATTAAACTCATCAATAAAAGGCGCAAATGTTCCTTTTACTTGGCGCAGTTTTACTACGTCGCGACGGGTATAAAACTCTCCACCATAACCGATTACGGTGCCGTTGGCATTTTGCCATTCTGCGAATTGAGCAGGACTGATTTGCACCAGTTCACATACTTCATTCAAAGTGAAATAGCGTTTTGCCGGTAGCGGCGGTAATGAATTAACGTTGTTTGTCATAGTAATGTTCTACCATGCCTTTTAATTTTTGGCTGGCGTGGAAAGTGACCACACGACGGGCGGAAATCGGCACTTCTTCGCCGGTTTTCGGATTACGGCCAGGGCGTTGCGGTTTGTCGCGCAATTGGAAATTGCCGAAACCTGAGATTTTAATTTCTTCCCCTCGCTCCAAAGTAGTGCGGATTTCTTCAAAAAAGAGCTCGACAATTTCTTTAGCGTCGTTCTTGCTGACGTTGCTCACTTTATCGACCAAAATATCGGCCAATTCTGCTTTGGTTAAAGTCATTTTTAGATTACCTTAAAATTCTGATTGAGACGGAATTATCACTAATTCATGTTTAAAAATCAAGTGAATATCTGAAAATTATACACGCAGCTTGGCATTAACTGTAGCAGCTGCGGCCACCAGATGCGAGATGCTGGCTTCCAGTATTTCATCGGTCAGCGTGGCTTCCATATCCTGCAAAATCACTTTCACGGCCATACTTTTCATGCCTTCGGGTAAACCGGTACCGCGGTAGACGTCAAACACACTGATGCTTTGAATCAACTTATCTTTTACACCTTTGAGTGCGTCGATTAAAGCATCGTGCGATACATTCTCCGGCAACACAAACGCCAAATCACGGCGCACGGGCTGGAATTTGGACACGGGGCGGTAAACGGTTTTTTCTTTGCCGAGCACGGCGGCCATGTCGATTTCAAACACCAGCGCGGCTTGCGGCAGGTCGTATTTTTGCAGCCATTGCGGATGCAGCTCGCCGATAAAGCCGACGGTATGGCCGTCCATCACGATTTCGGCGGTACGGCCGGGGTGCAGCGCGGGATGTTCGGCCTTCACGAACGACACGTTTTTGCCGCCCAGCAGGTCTTCGACATCACCTTTCACATCGTAAAAATCGGCCGTGCGGGTTTTCTCGCCCCATTGTTCGGGATCGGCGGAGCCGTAAACCAAGCCGCCGATGCGCTCGTTTTGCACGAAACGACCGTCTGAATCTTTGCTGAACACGCGGGCGATTTCAAACACGCGCACGCGGTTTTGTTTGCGGTTGAGGTTGTTTTGCAGGATTTCCACCAAGCCGCCGATCAGGGTAGAGCGCATCACGCTGTATTGCGCCGCCAGCGGGTTTTGCAGGCGGATGGAATTTTCGTTGGCGGCGAAGTCGCGCTCCCATTGCTCGTCAACAAAGGCATAGCTCACCACTTCCTGATAGCCGCGCGCGGCCATTTGGTTGTAAACGGCGAAGCGGTTGCGGCGGGTTTCGGGCAACGCCAACATTTTCAGACGGCCTGAAGTGGCATCGTCGGGAATGTTTTCATAGCCGTAAACGCGGGCGATTTCTTCGATTAAATCGGCTTCGATTTCGATGTCGTAACGGAAGCTCGGCGAAATGGTTTGCAGGCCGTCTGAAACTTTTTTCGGTTGCAGGCCCAGCACAGCCAAAATGCTTTCGATGCGCGCTTCGTCCACCGCCACGCCCAACAGTTTTTCTACCCGCGCCGTGCGCACGGCTACGGTTTTGCGTTCGGGCAGCTTGCCCACGGCTTCTGTTATTTCGCCCGCAGTGCCGCCGCAAATCTGCAACACCAATTCGCTGGCGCGCTCGATGGCGTCGCGCTGCAATTCAAAGTCCACGCCGCGCTCGAAGCGGAAAGACGAATCGGAGCCGAAGCCGTATTGGCGCGATTTGCCGGCGATGGTTGCCGGCGCGAACCAAGCCGCCTCCAGCACGATGTTTTTGGTGCCGTCTGAAACCGCGCTCGCGGCACCGCCCATGATGCCGGCCATGCTCAATGCGCCTTGTTCGTCGGCAATCACCAAAGTGTTTTCAGACAGGCATACGGTTTTTTCATTTAAACATTCCAGCGTTTCGCCTTCTGCGGCGCGGCGCACGATAATGTTGCCGGAAAGTTTGTCGGCATCAAACACGTGCATCGGCTGGCCAAGCTCCAGCATCACATAGTTGCCGATATCAACCAGCGCCGAAATGCTGCGGATGCCGCTGCGCGCCAAACGCTGTTTCAACCAATCGGGCGTGGGTGCTTCGGCGTTCACGTTTTCAATCACGCGGCTTAAAAAGCGGCCGCAATCGGCAGGCGCATCGATGCGCACCGGCTGGATTTTGCTGCTTTGCACGGCGGCCGTCTGAACCGCCGCCGGTGTGTGGGCGCATTGGGTCAAGGCCGCCACTTCGCGCGCCAAACCTTTGATGCTTAAGCAATCGGTGCGGTTGGGGGTGATTTTCAGGGTGAAAACGGTGTCGTCCAAATCCAGATAGTTGCGCAGATTTTGGCCGACGGGCGCATCGGCGGGCAGAATGTGCAGGCCGTCCACACCGTCGTCGGGTAGGCCCAATTCGTTGGTGGAACACAGCATGCCGTTGGAAACCTGCCCGCGCATTTTGGTAGGCTTGATTTTGAAATTGCCCGGCAACACCGCGCCCGGCAAGGCACACGGTACTTTGATGCCGGCGCGCACATTCGGTGCACCGCAAACGATTTGAATCAGCCCGCCGGTGCCGGCATCGACTTGGGTGATGTTCAGGCGGTCGGCATCGGGATGTTTTTCCACCGATTTCACTTCGGCCACCACCACGCCGCTAAACTCGGGCGCGGCTTTGTCGGCTTCTTCGACTTCAAGGCCAGACATGGTGAGCAGATGGGCGAATTCGTCGGCGGAAAGATGGGCATCGGCTTGGGTTTTCAGCCAGTTGTAGGAAAATTGCATGAGGTGTCTCTTGTGATAATAATATTCAAACCGGTTATTTCAAATTTCAGACGGCCTGTGCCGGAAAATAGTTATTTCAAAACAATATAATGGGATTCGACTATCCGGCGGAAGTCGGGGCTGGCCAGCTGCCAGTCAACAATATCCACTTTCCACGGCAAGTCGGATTCGGAAAAGGCTTCGGCCAAAGCGGCGTGTACGGATAAGGGTAAGGCCTTCTCCGTGGTGATTACCGCCAAATCCAAATCGGAATAAGGTTTGGCCGTACCTTTCACCCGCGAGCCGAACGCCCAAACCGCATATTGCGGAACATATTTTTGCAGAATCCGCATGATGATGTGCAAATGCTCGGGCGCAACGTCCAAACCTTTCATCGGCTTACTCCGCCAGTTTTTCTTGCAATGTATTTTGCAAAAATACCGCTTCGGCCAAAAATTTTTCTATGCCTTGCACCACTGTCAAGGCAATCGCCTCGTCGTAAGTGTGGCTGGTGCGGCTGCGCATATCGCGGTATTGCCTCCAGTCCGACCAATCGCCAAGCAGCAAACCTTGTTCGTTGGCGGTGCGGATCAGGTCTTGAAACGTCATCAAATCAATCTCGGCAGGATTGGCAGAAGCATATTCCAGATAACGTTTCAATGTTTTGTGGCTGATTTCGTAGGTAAACTCAAACCGCTGTATCAGGCCGTCGCGGATTTGGGTGTCGCTGATGTCTTGCAGGTAACGCTGCCAGCCTTCCTGCAAACGCATCACGGCGTTGCTTAAGGGTTGAATGTTCAGTTTATCCATCATTGTTTAACCTTGATAGGCAGGCCGTCTGAAACAGCTTTTATTCACATTTTTGTATTGATAAAGGCTAAATCAGCAAGCCTGCCGATACAATAAAAAATATGCCGTAAATGCAAATAAAGCAAACAATCAGAGCCAATTTTTCCCAACGCCTGCAATATGGTTGCAAACAGCAGGCCAACAAACCGAAAACTGCACCCAGCCCAACAAACCAAACCGCATATCGACTCCAGTTTAAAGCCGCTTCGATATCGCCGTTTCCTGTTTTCAAATCAGCCAGTTGCATGGCTTGATGGTTGCAATAGCCAAATAATGCAACACAAATCATCATCGCCGCAAACGGCCACCACCAAGCTTGCCTCATCAAGAGCTTATCGGAATTGTTTCAAAAAATTCAAATCGTTATCAAAAAACAGACGCAAGTCATTCACACCATAGCGCAGCATGGCGAAGCGATCCAGACCGATGCCGAAGGCGAAGCCGGTGTAGCGTTCAGGATCGATATTCACGTTGTTCAACACATTGGGGTGCACCATGCCGCAGCCGCCCACTTCCAGCCACCGCCCATTGTCGCCCATGATGTCGATTTCGGCGGAAGGTTCGGTAAACGGGAAAAACGAGGGGCGGAAGCGCACCTGCAAATCGTCGCGCTCGAAAAAGCGGCGGATAAAATCGGTGAACACGGCTTTCAAGTCGGCCATGGTGACGCCTTCTTCCACCCACAAGCCTTCGGCCTGGTGGAACATCGGCGAGTGGGTGGCGTCGGAATCGACGCGGTACACGCGGCCGGGGGCGATGATGCGGATGGGCGGGTTCTTCTTGTCCAGCATATAGCGGATCTGAATCGGCGAGGTGTGGGTGCGCAGCACATCGCCGTTTTCCACATAAAAGGTGTCCTGCATGGCGCGCGCGGGGTGGTTTTGCGGGATATTGAGCGCTTGGAAGTTGTGGAAATCGTCTTCGATTTCGGGGCCGTCGGCCACGTCGAAACCCATGCCGTGAAAGAGTTCGACCACGCGTTGCAGGGTCAGGGTAACCGGGTGCAGGCCGCCGCTTTGCTGACCGCGGCCGGGCAGAGTAACGTCGAGTGCCTCGGCGGCCAGCTGCGCTTGCAGTTTGGCGGCGTTAAGCGCATCGCGTTTTTCGTTATAGGCCGTCTGAAAACGGTTTTTGCATTCGTTGATGTGCGCGCCAACGGTTTTCTTTTCTTCGGGCGGCAGGCTGCCGAGCTGTTTCAGCAGGGCGTTCAATTCGCCGGTTTTGCCCATGTATTGAGCTTTAATGAGTTCTAACGTGTTAAAGTCGGCGGCAGATTCTACAGCGGCAATGCCGGCGGCGGCAATTTGATCTACGTTTTGCATGAATTATTTCAAGGTTATGAGAGTGGATTAAAGAGACGGGCAGCGAGGCAGCGCTTGGTTCTGATTGTGAGCAGAAAAAGGAAGAACCTAAACCGGAGTTAAATCATCATGCCTGTCTGAAAAAACTGCTTATTGTATCGTAAATAGGCTTTTAAAAACAGAGCTGTGCTGCTTTTTTTGAATGCCTGTCTGAAAATAAAAAAGGAAACCTGAGGTTTCCTTTTGAATATTCCGTGTTCGGATTAAGCCAGTGCGGCTTTTGCTTTCTCAACCAGTTGGGCGAAAGCGGCTTTATCGAATACAGCCAGATCGGCCAATACTTTGCGGTCGATCTCAATTGCGGCGCGTTTCAGGCCGTTCATGAATTTGCTGTAAGACAAGCCGTGTTGGCGGGCACCTGCGTTAATACGCACGATCCATAATTGGCGGAACTGGCGTTTGCGTTGGCGACGGTCACGATAAGCATATTGACCGGCTTTCATCACCGCCTGTTTGGCAACACGATAGACGTTTTTGCGACGACCACGGTAGCCTTTGGCTAACGCTAATACTTTTTTGTGACGGGCACGTGCGGTTACACCGCGTTTTACGCGTGGCATATTTTATACTCCTTAAGCGTAGGGTAACATTTTGGCAACAGAAGCCAAATCGCGATCATTGACCATTGAGGTGCCGCGCAGTTGGCGTTTGTTTTTAGTGGTTTTCTTGGTCAGGATGTGACGTTTGAACGCATGGGCGCGTTTCACACCACCGTTACCCAGTACTTTGAAGCGTTTTTTCGCGCTCGACTTGGTTTTCATTTTTGGCATGGGAGAACTCCATATTTATTAGATAAGGTATAAGGGGATTTTGCTGTTCAAAATACTTGAAACCCGAATACCACGGTTTTTGCCGTAATACATTAATTTAGCCCGTACGGCGAACGGGCTAAACGAGAAATTATACTCTTATTTTTTCTTCGGCGCAATCATCATAACCATCTGGCGACCTTCCATTTTAGGGAAAGATTCTACGGTGCCTACTTCGAGCAGGTCTTCTTTCACGCGCTCCAAGAGTTGGGCGCCTAATTGTTGGTGCGCCATTTCACGACCGCGAAAACGCAAGGTTACTTTTACTTTGTCGCCGTCGGCCAGGAAGCGGTTGATATTGCGCATCTTGATTTGGTAGTCGCCTTCATCGGTACCGGGGCGGAATTTGATTTCCTTGATTTGTACCTGTTTTTGCTTTTTCTTGGCTTCGTCGCGCTTTTTCGACTGCTCATACTTATATTTGCCAAAGTCCATCAGTTTGCAGACGGGCGGTTTGGCAGTGGGGGAGATTTCTACCAAATCTACGTCTTGTTCTTCGGCCAAAGCCAAGGCTTCTTTGATCGATACCACACCGAGTTGCTCGCCGGTGTTACTGATTAAACGCACTTCTTTAACGGTGATTTCACCGTTGATTCGTGCTTCGCGTTCTTGTGCGATGATGTTACTCCTTAGTATTTTAAAGGGAAGTTATTCGGCAGTAATGGATAGGGCAATTTCCTGTTTCAGGTGGGCGATGAAATCTTCTACGCCCATTGCGCCCAAATCTTCAGCCTTGCGGCGCACTGCTACTTGATTGTTTTCTTTTTCGTTTTCACCTACTACGATTTGGTAGGGATAACGATATTGGCTATTGTCTCGGATTTTGTAGCCAATTTTTTCATTGCGCAGGTCTAATTCTACCCGGAAACCTTCGTCGCGTAATCTTTCGACGACGTTGTAGCAATAATCCGCCTGCTTTTCGGTAATATTCATGACAACCATTTGTACCGGAGCCAGCCACAAAGGAAAGGAGCCTGCGTGGTTTTCAATCAGGATACCGATAAAGCGCTCTAATGAGCCGAGAATGGCGCGGTGCAGCATTACCGGGCGGGCGCGGTCATTGTTTTCGGTAACGTATTCGGCATCGAGGCGTTCAGGCAATACAAAGTCCAGTTGTAGGGTGCCGCATTGCCAAGAGCGACCGATGGCATCTTTAATATGATATTCGATTTTGGGGCCGTAGAAAGCACCTTCACCCGGCAATTCTTCCCAGCTGACTCCGCAGGCGGTAAGGGCTTGGCGTAGGCCGTTTTCGGCTTTATCCCAAATTTCGTCACTGCCGGCGCGTTTTTCGGGACGAAGCGATAACTTCACTGATACGTCGTTAAAACCGAATTGGCGGTAGATTCGCATCAGCAATTCGTTGAAAGCGCGTGACTCATCGACGATCTGGTCTTCGGTACAGAAAATATGGGCATCGTCTTGTACAAAACCGCGTACGCGCATGAGGCCGTGCAGTGCGCCGGAAGGTTCGTTTCGGTGGCAAGAACCGAATTCAGCCAAGCGCATCGGCAAGTCTCGATAGGAACGCAAGCCGTGGTTGAAGATTTGTACGTGGCCGGGACAATTCATCGGTTTGACAGCGTATTCGCGTTTTTCCGACGAAGTGAGGAACATATTGTCCTGATAGTTTTGCCAGTGACCGGATTTTTCCCAGAAAGTTTTATCCATAATCTGGGGGGTTTTCACTTCTTTATAGCCGGCAGCGTTCAATTCACGGCGCATGTGTTGTTCGATGGTTTGCCACAGAGCCCAACCGCGTGGATGCCAGAAAACCATACCGGGTGCTTCTTCTTGCAAGTGGAATAAATCCAGTTGTTTGCCCAAACGGCGGTGATCACGTTTTTCGGCTTCTTCCAGACGGGTGAGGTATGCTTTTAAGTCATCTTTATTAGCCCATGCGGTACCGTAAATGCGTTGCAGCATTTCGTTGTTGCTGTCGCCGCGCCAGTAGGCGCCGGCTACTTTCATCAGCTTGAAGATTTTTAGTTTGCCGGTAGAAGGGACGTGTGGACCGCGGCAAAGATCGGTAAACTTGCCTTCGCGGTAGAGTGACAATACTTCACCTTGCGGGATACTTTCGATGATTTCGGCTTTGTAGTCTTCACCTATGCTTTTGAAATAAGCAATGGCTTCATCGCGAGGCAATTCGTAACGCTCGACCGGAATATCTTGCTTGACCAGTTCTTCCATTTTCTTTTCAATGGCGGCCAAATCTTCGGGGGTAAACGGGCGCTTATAGGCAAAGTCGTAATAGAAGCCGTCTTCGATGGTGGGGCCGATGGTGACTTGTGCATCGGGAAATAATTCCTGTACCGCGTAAGCCATCAGGTGGGCGGTGGAGTGACGGATGATATCAAGACCTTCTTCATCTTTGGAGGTGATGATGGCCAGATTGGCGTCTTGTTCGATGCGATAAGCGGTGTCGACCAATTTGCCATTTACTTTACCGGCCAGTGCAGCTTTGGCTAGGCCAGTGCCGATTGAAGCAGCTACATCGGAAACCGATACAGGGGCTTCAAATTGGCGGACTGATCCGTCGGGTAAAGTAATATTCAACATAAATGCTCCAAAAAGGCCAAAATATAGACCGCCCGATTAAGGGGCGGTTAAGTAAAAACTGGTAGGCACGATCGGATTCGAACCAACGACCCCCACCATGTCAAGGTGGTGCTCTAACCAACTGAGCTACGTGCCTGTAATCAGCGATCTATTGTACGCCATGCCTGTCTGAAAATGCAATATGTCTGCCCGGATAATAGGCTGCTTGTTGCAAAAATTCGGCTATAATCACGGATTCTGATTTGATTGCTGTATTGATGATTATGTTGAAATTTACTTTGCTCAAAAAAGACGGCTATGCCCGCCGCGGCACTTTGGAACTCAACCACGGGAAAATCGAAACGCCGGTGTTTATGCCGGTAGGAACTTACGGTTCGGTGAAGGCGATGACGCCGCAGAATCTGCACGATATTCATGCGCAGATTATTTTGGGCAATACTTATCATTTGTGGCTGCGGCCTGGCTTGGAGGTGATTGAGCAGTTCGGCGGCCTGCACCAGTTTATCGGTTGGGACAAACCGATACTTACTGATTCCGGCGGTTTTCAGGTGTTTTCACTATCGGATATGCGCCAGCTTACCGAAGAAGGCTGTACTTTTAAGAGCCCGATTAATGGTGACAAACTGTTTTTGTCGCCGGAAATCTCGATGAAAATTCAAACGGTGCTGAATTCGGATATTGTGATGCAGCTTGACGAATGTACGCCGGGCGAGGCCAGTCATGAACAAGCACGCCAGTCTTTGCAAATGTCGTTGCGCTGGGCGGAACGCTCGAAAAAGGCATTTGAGGATTTGAACAATCCGAATGCTCTGTTTGGCATTGTACAAGGTGCGATGTATGAAGACTTGCGCGAAGAATCGCTAAAGGGCTTGGAGCAGTTTGATTTTCCGGGGTTGGCCATCGGCGGATTATCGGTAGGCGAACCTAAGCCTGAAATGTACCGTATGTTGCGCGCGGTGGGGCCGATGCTGCCGGAGTACAAACCGCATTATCTGATGGGGGTGGGTACGCCGGAAGATTTGGTATATGGCGTAGCACATGGAGTGGATATGTTCGATTGCGTGATGCCGACCCGCAATGCACGCAACGGCTGGCTGTTTACCCGTTTTGGAGACATCAAAATCAAAAATGCCAAACACAAACTCGACACGCGCCCGTTGGACGAAAGTTGTACATGTTATACCTGCCAAAATTTCAGCCGCGCTTATCTTTATCATTTGCACAAAGCCGGCGAAATCCTAGGGGCGCAGTTAAATACCATCCATAATCTGCATTTTTACCAAGTGATAATGGCGGAAATAAGTGATGCCATAGAGCAGGGTAAGTTTGCCGACTGGCAGGCACAATTTCATGCCAACAGGGCGCGCGGTACGGATTAATAACAGGTTGGTCTTTGAAGGGCTTGCCGATGACTAAAACATTAAGCTGTTTATTGCGCGGTACGATAGGCTTGGCGATGGTGCTTATCTGCTATGTGGCGGCGGTGTTTTTGTTACCTTATCTCAAAACCGGCGGCACTCAGGCGTATGGCAAGCAGGAAGTTACGCTTGATTTGCGCTCCAATGGTGTGCATACGGATATTGTAGTACCTACCCAAAACGCTGAGTACGATTGGTTGGCTGTCTTCCCTGGCAGACATACCCGTAACGGTCAAACGGAACGATGGTTGGCAATTGGCTGGGGTGATAAAAATTTCTATTTGAACACGCCGACTTGGGCGGATTTAACGGTGAAAACAGCAATAAAAGCAGCATTCGGTCTCAGCAGCTCTGCCGTTCATGTTACTTATTATGCTGATATGAAAGATTGTAATCGTTGCGCAGAATTAGCGGTAAGCCGCGAACAATATCGCTCGCTTATCCGTTATATTCGTGCTTCCTTGCAATGGAGCAAGGGGCACACGGTCTGGATTCCGACAGATAGTGTATACGGCCAAAACGATGCGTTTTACGAAGCAGTGGGCCATTATCACTTGTTGAATACATGTAATACTTGGGCGAATAGAGCATTGAAAGTTATGGACGCAGATGCGGCGGTTTGGACGGTAAGCGAACAGGGTATTTTCCTGCATTATTCATTGATGCAACCTGCTATGCGGTAGATATAGCAGATTAACTTAACTTTCGCTACGGCGTTGCTGCGCCTTGCCGCACTACTTGTACTGTCTGCGGCTTGCTGCCTTGTATCGAAAATTAATTAAATCTGCTAAAAGTGAGAGGGATATGAAAATGCCTGTCTGAAAAACTAAAAGCTTTTTTCAGACAGGCATTTTCTGGATTGATCAACGTACACAGTTGGATAGCCAAACAACTTGTTGGCGCGGAGTTAAAACATGAAATAAACGGTATTGCACCGATAAATCCAATACGGCTAAATCAACTGCAGGGTCGTAGATTTCTTGCACATAACGCCGAGCGTTATTGTCGTTGAATGAAGAAGAAGTCAAAATTTCAACAACCCTTTGGCGCCTGATTTGGTTTACTTTTTGACGGGAAGAGTGGGCACGTTCGTAAGCTTGGCGGTGTTCCATACGAATACGCTTCCATTGTTGTTTCTGCTGCTCGCTCAGTGCCAAAATGCGGAAATCACAATTGGGCTGTACGCCCAAGGGCTGCGTCGTCGTGGCAGCCAAAGTCGGCACAGACCAACAGCTGATGCACATCAATATCAGGCTTTTGAATAAATGCTGGGGTTTTAAATTCATTTCTGCAAATATTTAAACTTAGTTTATACAAGTAAGACGGAACTAGTTTTTTGTTTGCCGAATATAACGGAATTGACAGTGAATGGTCGTTTTTTCGGGGTAAACTTGGGTAAAACATTCCGAAAAGTGTTTAATTTTTAAGCATTTGGTTTGATTCATCCATTATTTTCTCCAGCTTTAGCGGCTAATAAACCTTTTTTCAATCGCCTGAACAAAGTAATACGGGGGTGTGAGATTTAGGCAAATCCATTTTATATAGCAAAACAGATTTCCATGGTTCGACTTGGTTTTTCCACTATAATAATAATCTATTTTCTCCCTGAGGCAGAGTGTCATGGTTTTTCGTATCGCCCCCAGTATCCTTTCGGCGGATTTTGCTCGTTTAGGCGAAGAAGTCAGTTCTGTAATTCAAGCAGGAGCCGATTTAATCCATTTTGACGTGATGGACAATCATTATGTGCCCAACCTGACTTTCGGGCCGATGATTTGCGCGGCTGTGAAACCTTATGCCACGGTGCCGATGGATGTGCATCTGATGGTTGAGCCGGTTGATGATTTGATTCAGTCTTTTGCAAAATCAGGTGCAGACATTATCACGTTTCATCCCGAGGCCAGCCGCCATATTGATCGTAGTTTGGCTTTGATTAAAGATTCTGGATGTCAGGCCGGTTTGGTGCTAAACCCTGCCACGCCGGTTCAGCTGTTGGAAAACGTATTGGATCGCTTGGATATGGTGTTGCTGATGTCGGTTAACCCGGGTTTTGGCGGGCAGACCTTCATTCCGCATACATTGCAAAAACTGCGCCAGACCCGTGTTTTGCTTGATCGCTATCAACAGCAAAGCGGGCGCAGGATTGCTCTGGAAGTGGATGGCGGAATCAAAATCGACAACATTGCGGCGGTAGCGGCAGCCGGAGCGGATACTTTTGTGGCCGGATCCGCTATTTTCGGACAACCGGATTACAAGGCGGTAATTGATCAGATGCGCAGCGAATTGGCTAAAAGTGCTGGCGCTACGCCATAAAAATAAAACTGTCCGATGCCAGACAGTTCTCCTTATCCTTATATGCATGACAATATCGACCGCATAAATGAAATTAATTTGGTTTTTTAGATAATTTTCTTTACCATTCGTTACGTTTGCGGATTATTCCGCCTTTATTCAGGAAATTTTCATACTATGTTGAAAAAAATCACCCTTGCTGCGGCTGCCGCTTTAGTGCTGGCTGCTTGCGGCCAACAAGCCGAACAAAAAGCGCAGACTGCTTCGGGCGCCGCTTCCGGCAGTGCGCCCGCACAAGCGGTTAGCGGTTCGCTTTTGGAGCGGATTAATAACAAAGGCACCATTACTGTTGGCACGGAAGGCACTTACGCACCGTTTACCTACCATGATGGCGCCGGCAAGCTGACCGGTTATGATGTGGAAGTTACCCGTGCTGTCGCGCAAAAATTGGGGGTACAAGTCGAGTTTAAAGAAACCCAATGGGACGCCATGTTATCCGGCCTCAAATCAGGTCGTTTCGACTTGGTGGCCAACCAAGTGAGCCTGACCACGCCCGAGCGCCGCGCCACATTTGATAAATCGGCCGATTACAGCTATTCCGGCCCGATGATGTTGGTACGTCAAGATGAAAGCGGCATCAAAACGCTGGCCGACATCAAAGGCCGTAAAGCAGCGCAAACCCTGAGCAGCAACTACGGAGAAATGGCGACTAAAGCGGGCGCGGAGATTGTACCGGTTGACGGTATGGCCCAGGCCTTGACGCTGGTACAGCAAAAACGAGCCGAACTGACGCTGAATGATTCGCTGGCATTTTTAGACTACCTGAAGAAAAATCCGAATTCAGGCCTGAAAACCGCTTGGCAGGCAGGAGCCGAAGAAAAATTGGGCTCAGGTTTCATTGTTAATAAAGGCAATGACGAAGCATTGGCCAAAATCAGCACCGCCGTCGAAGAGTTGCGCAAAGACGGTACGCTGAAAAAGCTGGGCGAAGAATTTTTCGGTACCGACGTAAGTGTTAAATAATCTGCTGGCCTCGTTGCCATTTATGAGCGAAGCGCGCGCTGATCTGGTGATCAGCGCGTTTTGGCCGATGGTGAAGGCCGGTTTTCTGGTATCGGTACCACTGGCGGTGGCATCATTTATCTGCGGCATGGTGATTGCCGTATTGGTGGCACTGCTGCGGGTGACACCGGTCGGCGGCTGGCTGCACCGTATCGCGCTGCGTATCTCGAAAATTTATATTTCGGTGATTCGCGGCACGCCGATGCTGGTTCAGATTTCAATTGTGTTTTACGGCTTGCCGGCAGTCGGTATTTTCATAGACCCGATTCCGGCGGCGATTATCGGTTTCTCGCTCAATATCGGCGCTTACGCTTCGGAAACCATCCGCGCAGCCATTCTTTCGGTACCCAAAGGCCAGTGGGAGGCCGGTTATTCTATTGGCATGACCTATCTGCAAACCTTTCGTCGGATCATCGCACCGCAGGCATTCCGTGTATCGGTACCGCCGTTGAGCAACACCTTTATCGGTTTGTTTAAAGACACTTCGCTCGCTTCGGTGGTAACGGTAACCGAGCTTTTCCGTGTCGCGCAGCAAGTGGCCAACAGCGCTTATGATTTCCTACCGGTTTATATTTTGGCCGGATTGGTTTATTGGTGTTTCTGCTGGGTGCTGTTTTTCCTGCAGGCTCGGATCGAGCAACGCCTCGACCGTTATGTGGCCAAATAATGGAGAAGCGCAATGATTAAAATCCGGGATATCCGCAAAACTTTCGGCAACAATGCCATTTTGCGCGGCATCGATTTGGATGTGGAAAAAGGACAGGTAGTGGTAATTTTAGGGCCTTCCGGCTCGGGAAAAACCACTTTCCTGCGTTGCTTGAACGCATTGGAAATGCCGGAAGCCGGCGTTATCCGGTTTGATGGTGCATCGCCGTTAACCGTTGATTTCGCCAAGCATCCGGATAAAAAAACGATTTTAGCCTTGCGCCGTAAATCGGGTATGGTTTTCCAGCAGTACAATCTGTTTCCGCACAAAACGGCCTTGGAAAATGTCATGGAAGGCTTGTTGGTGGTACAGCAGAAAAAACCGCAGCAGGCCAAAGAAGCGGCGCTGGCCTTGTTAAACAAAGTAGGATTATCGGATAAGGCCGATCTCTATCCCCACCAGCTTTCCGGCGGGCAGCAACAACGGGTAGGCATTGCCCGAGCATTGGCGCTGGCCCCTGATCTGATGCTGTTCGACGAGCCGACTTCCGCACTGGATCCGGAATTGGTTCAGGAAGTGCTCAACATCATGAAGGAGTTGGCCGCCGACGGTTGGACGATGGTAGTAGTAACCCATGAAATCAAATTCGCGATGGAAGTCGCCGATAAAGTGGTGGTGATGGACGGTGGCGTAATTGTGGAGCAAGGCCTGCCGGAGCAATTGTTCCGCCAGCCGCAGCATGAACGTACCCGAAGCTTCCTGCAACAGATACGTTCCGTTTGAAAATTACCGGCTCTTCCGTTATCCCGAATAGGATAATAAACTGTTCAGTTGATTAGCGAAGATTGCATGGAAACAGTCTCCGGCAGTATCATGCCTGTCTGAAAAAGTTTTCAGACAGGCATTTCAATGAATATAAAAAGAATGAGCCTCATACTCGGGCTTGCACCGGGTATCTTGGTTTACGATAAGATTAAGAGGCTCGGATCCAGCCCGATAAACCAACATTCACACCGGCGGCATCACGTAGCCGCGAAATAACCATGCCATCACAACCAAACGGATACCGATCATGCAGACCTGGAGCCAAGCCATCGGCGACGAAAAACAGCAAGCTTATTTCCAACAAATTCTGGCGCGCGTAAAGGCAGAACGGCAGGAAGGGCAGACCATTTACCCGCCGGCTGCCGATGTATTCAACGCCTTCAAAGCCACCGAATTTGGTGCGGTAAAAGTCGTGATTCTGGGGCAGGATCCTTATCACGGCGCGGGTCAGGCACACGGCTTGGCTTTTTCAGTTCGGCCCGGTATCCATATTCCGCCATCGCTGCAAAATATCTACAAAGAGCTGGCGGCCGACATCGAAGGTTTCGTCATACCGCAGCACGGTTGTTTGCAACCTTGGGCAGAGCAGGGCGTGTTGCTGCTGAACACCGTGTTGACGGTGCGCGCCGGTCAAGCTCATTCTCATGCAACGTTCGGCTGGGAACGGTTCACCGACTGTGTCATCCGCCAGCTGGCGCAAGAGCGCGAAGGCTTGGTATTCATTCTATGGGGTAGCCATGCCCAAAAAAAAGGTGCGTTTATCGACCGCAACCGTCATCTGGTATTATCTGCACCGCATCCGTCGCCTTTATCTGCACATCGCGGCTTTTTCGGCAGCAAGCCGTTTTCGCAAACCAATGCCTATTTGAAAGCACAAGGGCAAAGCGCAATCGATTGGCAGCTTTAGCCCGGTTTCCCAAAACACGCCAGCCGCAAAATCAGGTACAATAAATCCCCTCAAACAGGGCAGTACATTTACGCCGACACTTTAAATTTTTTCAGACAGGCATTATCTGCAAAAGAGAAACATGCCTGTCTGAAAAACATTGGAATCCTTCCCATGATGAATAAAGAACAATTCGCCGACAATCATTTTATCCGCAATATCATTGATGAAGATCTGGCCGGCGGCAAACACAGCTTCGTACATACCCGCTTCCCGCCGGAGCCCAACGGTTACCTGCACATCGGTCATGCCAAATCGATCTGTCTGAACTTCGGGTTGGCCTATATTTACGATGGCCAGTGCAATCTGCGTTTTGACGATACCAATCCGGAAAAAGAAAACGAAGAGTATGTGCGCGCGATTGAAGAAGACGTACGCTGGCTGGGTTTTCAGTGGGCGGGCCAGCCGCATTATGCCTCCGATTATTTCGACAAACTGTTCGAATATGCCGTCGGCCTGATTAAAGACGGCAAAGCCTATGTAGACGACCTTACCGCCGAAGAAATCCGCGAATACCGCGGCACACTCACCGAACCTGGCAAAAACAGCCCTTACCGCGAACGCAGCATCGAAGAGAACCTTGATCTTTTCATGCGCATGAAATCCGGGGAGTTCCCCGACGGCAGCAAAACCCTGCGCCTGAAAATCGATATGGCTTCCGGCAACATCAACCTTCGCGATCCGGTGATTTACCGCATCCGCCGTGTACACCACCACAACACCGGCGACAAGTGGTGTATCTATCCGATGTACGACTACACTCACGCCATTTCCGATGCCATCGAAGGCATCACCCATTCGTTGTGTACGCTGGAATTCGAAGCGCACCGTCCGCTATACGACTGGGTGCTCGACAACATTCCTGCGCCCAGCGCCGTGCGCCCCCGCCAATACGAGTTTTCACGGCTGGAGCTGCTGTATTCCATTACCTCCAAACGCAAGCTCAACCAATTGGTTACCGAAGGCCATGTTTCCGGTTGGGACGATCCGCGTATGCCCACCATTTCCGGCATGCGCCGCCGCGGCTATACCCCAGAAGGACTGCGCCTGTTCGCCAAACGGGTGGGCATCTCCAAGTCGGAAAACACCGTCGACATGAGCGTATTGGAAGGCGCAGTGCGCGAAGAGTTGGAAGAGAGCGCCCCGCGCATGATTGCGGTGCTCAACCCGCTCAAAGTCGAGTTGGTTAATTATGATGCCGCCGTCAGTCAGAACCGCAGCGCACCTTACCATCCCAACCATCCGGAAATGGGCGAGCGCGAACTGCCGCTGTCGAAAACCATTTACATCGAAGCCGACGATTTCAGCGAAGATCCGCCCAAAGGCTGGCAACGACTGGTGCCCGGCGGGGAAGTGCGCCTGCGTTACAGCTACGTGATCAAATGCGAAGAAGTCGTGAAAAACGCTGCTGGTCGAGTAGTGGCGCTCAAATGCAGTATCGACCACGAAACCTTGGGCAAAAAACCGGAAGGGCGCAAGGTTAAAGGCGTTATCCATTGGCTGTCGGCCGAACACGCCGTACCCGCCACCGTGCGGCTGTACGACCGCTTGTTTACCGAAGCGCGGCCCGATGCGGTGCGAGGCGAAGACGGCAACTACCTGCCGTTCACCGATTTCCTCAATCCCGATTCGATGACCGAAACCGGCGCATGGGTAGAGCCGTTGGCCAATTCGTTGCCGCCAGAGAGCCGTTACCAGTTCGAGCGCTTGGGTTACTTCGTTACCGACCGTTACGACCATACCCCCGATGCACCGGTATTTAACCGTACCGTCGGTTTGAAAGATACCTGGCAAAATAAAGAATAAGTACTTGTTCGGTTAACAATCTGAACAAGAATGCCTGTCTGAAACATGCTTTCAGACAGGCATTCTTGTTTTTTTAAGGGACTAGGGGCTGCCGACAATTAACGCAACGGCGGTATTTTTGGTCCAAATACCCCGTCTGCGGCGTTAGGTAGCGTAGCGGACTTGCGAAGCTAAAATGCTCGCAAGATGTTCAATCTTGCTGTGCTTTTTGCCTTGCATACGCGGTTTTTGCCTCAAAAAACCGCTTCGCCGGTTAATTGTCGACAGATCCCTAGGGTCTGTCGACAATTGACACTAGCAACTGTGTTATCGACTCGTCAGTCAGCAACATCAAACACGGGCAATCAAGCGGCTTGCAGCCCGTCTTGACTGAAGGTAGTCGCGTACACGCGCATTCAGTATCCTCAGTATAGTGGATTAACTTAACTTTCGCGAAGGCGTTGCTGCGCCTTAGCTCAAAGAGAACGATTTTGTAAGCCGCTAAAGCGGCAACAGAATCGGTTCCGTACGTAGTGTGTACTGTCTGCGGCTTGTTGCCTTCTTGTATCGAAGTAATTTAATCCGCCATAGTTTGTGCACAAACGCAGTAATGGCTACTGTGAACGGTTTTCCTTTGCCGATAAGCCGTTCGTAAAATATAGGGGATTTAAAATAAAACTCCGAGATTGGAGCGCGAACGTCCCCGTCCGCAAAATATCCAGAATCATACATAAAAAGCGGACGAAAACGTCCGCGCTATACCGGACATTTTATTTTAATTCACTATACTTTGATTTTCGGTTCAAACCGGCTGGCGATGAGGGAGTGTAGTCAGAAGGCTTGCGAACATCCATCCTGTCTGAAAATCTTGTTTCAGACAGGCATTTTCATTTGTTGCCAAGCCAGCTTGAGCGGCTGTTTTCCGCTATAATTAATCTTTTTATTATTCGCAAAAGATTTTTTCATGATGAAACACATCCACATTATCGGCATCGGCGGCACTTTTATGGGCGGCTTGGCTGCGGTTGCCAAGGAAGCAGGTTTTGAAGTTACCGGCTGCGATGCAAAAATGTATCCGCCGATGAGCACTCAGCTTGAAGCTTTGGGCATAGGCGTACACGAAGGTTTCGATGCGGAACAGCTGGATAAATTTGCGGCGGATGTTTATGTGATCGGCAACGTGGCCAAGCGGGGCATGGATGTGGTGGAAGCGATTTTAAACCGCGGCCTGCCGTATATCTCCGGCCCGCAATGGCTGGCGGAAAACGTGTTGCAGGGACGCTGGGTGCTCGGCGTGGCCGGTACGCACGGTAAAACTACCACCGCTTCTATGCTGGCATGGGTATTGGAATACGCCGGTTTGGCACCGGGTTTTCTAATCGGCGGCGTGCCGCAAAATTTCAGCGTATCCGCGCGTTTGCCGCAGGCACCGCGGCAGGATCCGGCAAGCCGGTCGCCGTTTTTCGTGATTGAGGCGGATGAATATGATACGGCGTTTTTCGACAAGCGCTCGAAATTTGTTCATTACCGTCCTCGTACCGTGATTCTGAACAATCTGGAATTTGACCACGCCGATATCTTCCCGGACTTGGCGGCCATACAAACGCAATTTCATCATCTGGTGCGTACCGTACCGGCGCAAGGGCTGATTGTCAGCAACGGCGGCGAAGAAAGTTTGCGCGAAACGCTGGATAAAGGCTGCTGGACGCCGGTTGAATTTTTCGGAGGGGTTGGCAACAGCGGTTGGCAGACTGCCGACGAGAGCGCCGACGGTTCGTTCGATGTTTTGTTAGGCGGCGAGAAAGTCGGCAGGGTTTCGTGGGAGATCATCGGTGAGCACAACCGCATGAATGCGTTGGCGGTGATTGCCGCCGCCCGCCATGCCGGTGTCGACGTTCAAACGGCTTGCGAAGCCTTGGGAGCGTTCAAAAGCGTGAAGCGCCGGATGGAAACCAAAGGTGTGGTAAACGGTATTACCGTGTACGATGATTTCGCCCATCATCCCACTGCTATTGCTACGACGGTAGCCGGTTTGCGCCGGAAAGTAGGCGCGGCGCGTATTCTGGCGGTGTTGGAGCCGCGTTCCAATACCATGAAGCTGGGTACCATGAAAGCGGCCTTGCCCAATAGTTTGAGTGAAGCGGATGCGGTATTTTGCTATGCCGGCGGGGTAGATTGGGATGTGGCCGAGGCTTTGGCGCCTTTGGGTGAGAAGTTGTATGTCAGCAAGGATTTTGATGCGTTTGTGGCGGAAATTACCGCTCAGGCGCAAAGCGGCGATCATATTTTGGTGATGAGCAACGGTGGTTTTGGCGGTATTCACGATAAGTTGCTGGATAAATTGAAATAAGATTGGCTAAGGATTACAACGAAATGCCTGTCTGAAACTTTTCAGACAGGCATTTTTTATAATGGATTTAACTTTTGATTAATTGATTGCCAAATCAGACGATTTCAAAACTGGTGTGATCCAGATTGGCGGGTACGCCGGCATTGAGTACGGTTGCCAGCTGAACTGCTTCTTGGCTGCCGGAGCCGTCGGCATCGTAATAAAGTTTACCGTCGGCGCTATCGTACAGCAGATGTTGATCGGCGGTTGTTGCCGTGCTGCCGACGGCAAATTCATCCGCTTCGACGCTGTCGCCTAGGGCGGCATAATTTTCGCTTACCAATTGGATACGGTCGAGGTTTTGAGTGAAATCGGTAATTATGTCTCGCGCATCTTCCTGATAAATATTGGCGAAGCGGAACAGATCGGCACCTTCGCCGCCGGTTACGGTGTTGGATTCGTCGAATCTGGTGGTTTCGACAAACTCACCCATATCAAATATGATTCTGGAGTAATAACCGCCTTCGGAATCCATGTGGATAAGATCGTTGCCGTTGCCGCCGATGATGGTATTCGCACCGTATTTTCCGGAGATGACGTCGTCGCCGTCGCCGCCGTTCATCACATCATTGCCGACATATTGGGCAGAACCGTCATCATGGCCGATATCTATGATGACCTCTTTATCGTCTTCGCCGTCGGAGAGTTCATCGTTGCCGGCATCGCCATATAAGCTATCGTTGTGTCTGCCGCCGATCAAGTTATCGTTATCCGGCCCGCCCGACAAATAGTCATGACCGGAACCGCCGTTCAGATAATCATTACCGGCGTCACCGTAAAGCTTGTCATTACCATCATAGTATATGTATACGGGGGTTTCCGGGGCGCTACCGTAGAGAATATCGTCACCGGCACCGCCGTAAAGCTCGTCGCTGCCCGGGTTGCCCATTAGGATATCATTGCCGCCTTGTCCATAGATCTTATCGTTACCGCCGCCTCCGTAAATGCTATCGTCGCCGGAACCGCCGATTAAGATGTCGTCGCCGTCTCCACCGTTAATCACATCGTTTCCGCTTGCTCCGTAAACATAATCGTTACCGGCATCACCGTTTAGCGTATCGTTACCGGCAGCAGCATAAATCGCATCGTTGTGATCACCGCCGGATACGGTGTCGTCACCACTGCCGGTGTGGATGAAGTCTTCGCCGTCACCGCCTTCCAAATAATCTTGTCCTGTGCCGGCATAAATAATATCGTTTCCGCCGCCGCCGTAGACTTTATTGTTTCCAATGTCGCTGACAATAATGTCATCACCAAGATGGCCGTTGATAACGTCATCGCCGGCAAAGCCGAAAATTTGATCGGCAAGATAAGTGCCGTTGATGATATCGTTGTTATAGGTACCGTTGATTCTGTTTAGTGCCATTTTAATCACTCCTTTTGGGTGGGTGGTAAATATAGCCGGGAAATCAGGCCGCTTGAACAATCAAATATTTTATTTATATATCATATAGAATAATGACTTTATTTCATAGCGAAAGTTTCAAAAAAGTTTTGGATTTAATGGTTTAGATATTATTGTTCTTACGGCATTATCGTGACGGTTTGCTTGCACGGAAAAGCAAGAATGCCTGTCTGAAAGTTTTCAGACAGGCATGGTTTGTGCTTTGGAATGAACGGTTGTCGAGGGTTAAACAATCTCGAAACTCGTGTGATCCAAATTGACGGGCACGCCGGTGTTGAGTACAGTTGCTAACTCAACCGCCGCTTGGCTGCCGGAGCCGTCGGCATCGTAATAGAGTTTACCTTCGGCACTGTTATATAGCAGATGCTGGTTGATGGTGGTTGCCGTGCTGCCGAAACCAAATTCATCTGCTTCGACGCTGTCGCCTAGGGCGGCATAATTTTCGCTTACCAATTGGATGCGGTCTAGGTTTTGGGTGAAATCGGTAATGATGTCTCGCGCATCTTCCTGATAAATATCGGCAAAGCGGAATAAGTCGGCACCTTCGCCGCCGGTTATGGTGTTGGATTCGTCGAATATGGTTTCGACAACTTCGTCCAGATCAAATATGATTTTGAAGTAATAACCGCCTTCGGAATCCATGTGGATCAGATCGTTGCCGTTGCCGCCGATGATGGTGTTGGCACCGTATTTTCCGGAGATGACGTCGTCGCCGTCGCCGCCGTTCATCATATCATTGCCGACATATTGGGCAGAACCGTCTTCATGGCCGATATCTATAATTACCTCTTTATCGTCTTCGCTGTCGGAGAGTTCATCGTTGCCGCTACCGCCGTATAAACTGTCCTTGCCTCTGCCGCCGATTAAAGTGTCGTTATCCGGCCCGCCAGACAAATAATCATCGCCGGAACCGCCGTTCAAGTAATCGTCACCGCTGCCGCCGTAGATTTTGTTATTACCGTCGAATAAGTATCCGGGGCGTGCCGGATTACCGCCGTAGAGAATATCATTACCGCCGCCGCCGTAAATCGAATCGTCATCGTCATCGCCGATGATGATGTCGTCGTTTTCGCCGCCGTATAGAAAGTCATTGCCGCTGCCGCCATGGATATGGTCATCACCGGTACTTGCGTAAACGGTGTCGTTGCCAACACCGCCGTAGAGAATATCGTTACCGCCGCCGCCGTAAATCGAATCGTCACCGTAATCGCCGATGATGGTGTCGTCGTTTTCGCGGCCGTATAGAAAGTCATTGCCGCTGCCGCCATGGATATGGTCATCACCGGTACCTGCGTAAACGGTGTCGTTGCCATCATCGGCAAAGAGAATGTCGTTACCGCTGTTGCCGACTAAGGTGTCGTCACCGGCATCGCCGTTAATCACATCATCTCCGCTGTCGCCGCGCAGATAATCGTTACCGGTACCGCCGTTCAAACTGTCATCGCCTTCACCTCCTTTCAAATGGTCCGCCCCTTGGTCGCCGTAGATTTTGTCGTCGCCTGCGTTGCCGTAGAGTTGATCATCTCCATCGCCACCATAGAGGAAATCATTATTGAGTTTACCGCTAATGGTGTCATTACCGGCATAGCCGAAAATCTGGTCGGCTAGATAAGTACCGTTGATAATATCGTTGTTATAAGTACCGTTGATTCTGTTTAGTGCCATTTTGATACACTCCTTACTGAGTGGTTGAGAAAATCAGGAAGCTAATTTAATTCATTTGGGATATTTTAACAGCACTTCTAGAGTAGAAACATTGTTTATAGTAATCGGTTTATAAAAATTCATAGGTTAATAAATTTAAAGATAAAATCACTTGGTAAACTTTGGGATTTAAATTCCTGCTTTTATTGTAACTGTATGAAAAACAATAAAATATATCTGTTAAAACAGTTGGGCTCTTAGGGGGTGCAGTCAGAATGCTTGTGAAGCGGTATTTTTAGGAAAAATCCGCTATAGCAGATTAACTTAACTTTCGCTACGGCGTTGCTGCGCCTTGCCGTA
>NZ_JAUNHL010000043.1 GCF_030523955.1 Neisseria sp. | reverse complement strand
AACGTACACCCGGCAAGTCTTTTACACGACCGCCGCGAATCAGCACCACGCTGTGTTCTTGCAGGTTGTGGCCTTCACCGCCGATGTATGAAATCACTTCGAAGCCGTTGGTCAGGCGGACTTTACATACTTTACGCAATGCAGAGTTCGGTTTTTTCGGAGTAGTGGTGTACACGCGGGTACATACGCCGCGTTTTTGCGGGCATGCTTCCAGCGCAGGCACTTTGTTTACGTACACGGGCTTTTGACGGCCTTTGCGTACCAATTGGTTAATAGTAGGCATATTTTCTCGTCCTGTTGAGTGAATATTTACCGACACCATGCCGGCAAGAGCGGAATTATAACCGACTACTCACTGCATAGTCAATTGCACCGGCAGTTTTTGATTGTTTGACAAGGCATTACCATTGTTTACCCGAGAAAATCCCGTTTTCTTTTTCTGTTGGCAAGCCCGCTGGCAACCAATAGTGCTTCAAACATACCATATGCAAAAAACATGGCTTACATCGGCAAGGTATTTCACTTTCGATCAACACCCAGATTCATCAACAATTATTTCAACCGACAAAATCCGGCCACACTTTTTCAAATTTCATCGAAAAGATGTCAGGCGTAAACTTATTGAAGCTTACCAACCATAGCAAAAACACAAATATTTGTTTAGAATAAAAAAGAAAAATTAAGATATCAAAGATTTGACTACAAAACGCTACATCACTAAAAATACTTTCAGACAGGCATCACGTTATTACTTACACGCTCGATTTCATTCACTTGTTACTTTTAAGGAATAAATATGCGGTTCCAACACATTTCCGACCCCAAAGATTTACCGCTGGCTGAAGATGCGGAATTCCTGATTCAAGCATTGATTCATATTCTCGAACAAAGTACCACGCCACAAGTGAGCGAAATTATCAAACAGCTGCCGGAATGCTTGGACAGCACCCAACTCATCGCCGATGCCCTTCCTCATTTGAACGACAGGCAAACCCAAAACCTGATTTTGGCTTGCGGTTTGTTTGCCCAAGTATTGAATATCGCCGAAGATGTCCACCACCAGCGCCGTCGCGATTACCGCGCCGAAGCCAGCGATGTTCCGGAAGAAGGCAGTTTTGCCGCCTTTATGGAAAAACTGCACGCAGCCGCCATACCCGCAGCCGAATTGCAAAACGAATTAAACAAAACCACCATTGCCGCTGTATTGACCGCCCACCCGACCGAGGTTCAACGACAGGCCACATTAAGTTTCCACCGCCGTATCCGCTCACTATTGCAATTACGCTCGGCCTGCCACGACCAAAGAGAGCGCGACGAATTGCGTACCGAAATCGAAACGGTTCTGCTGTCACTGTGGCAGACCAGCGAAACCCGCCACTACAAGCTTTCGGTGGAAAGCGAAATCAACAACGGCGTATCCATCTTCCCCTTGAGCTTTTTTCAGGCACTGCCGGCGATGTACCGCAATATGCAGAAACAACTGGCACAGACTTACCCCGATCTGAAAGTGCCCAACTTTCTGCATATCGGCGGCTGGATTGGCGGCGACCGCGACGGCAACCCGTTTGTCACCGCCTCTACCTTGCGCCATGCTTTTACCCAACACGCCGATTCGGTGTTTCATTATTACCGCGCACAATTGAATGATTTATATGAAGACCTGCCGCTGTCTGTACGCCGGGTCAGCGTCAGCAATGCGGTACTCAATCTGGCCAACCGCTCGCCGGATACCGAAATAGCGCGCGAAGAAGAGCCTTACCGCCGCGCCATCGCCCTCATCAGCTCGCGCCTGATTGCCAAGGCACACCAACTGGGGTTGACGCTCGGTTGCTATTGGGGCATTTCAAAAGATCCTTATCCGGATGCTGATGCGTTTATTAAGGATTTGGAGACCCTGCGCCAATCTTTAAATGCAAACGGCAGCAAATTGCTGGCCGACGCCCGCTTGAGCGATTTGATCCGTGCCGCTTCGGTATTCCGCTTCTATCTGATGCCGCTGGATTTGCGCCAGCACGCCGACAAGCACGGGGCAGTAGTGGCCGAGTTGTTCCGGCATGCCGGCTTGGAAAACTATCCGGAATTGAGCGAGCAAGAAAAACAAGAAGTTTTATTGCGCGAACTGAAAACCCAGCGCCCGCTGTACAGCCCGTTTGTTACCTATTCCGACGAGAGCGAAAAAGAGCTGGCGATTTTCCAAGAAGCACGCAAAATCAAAGATGAATTCGGCGAACAGGCCATCACCCAAAGCATCATTTCGAATTGCGAACGCCCGAGCGACTTATTGGCACTGGCCTTGTTGCTAAAAGAAAGCGGCCTGCTTTCGGTAGAAAACGGCAAACCAAAAAGCCGCATCAACATCGTACCCTTATTCGAAACCATTGAAGCGCTGGAAAACGCCTGTCCGGTAATGGAAACCCTGTTTTCGCTGCCTTGGTATCAAGATTTATTGGCCAGTCGCGATCAGATTCAGGAAATCATGCTGGGCTATTCCGACAGCAACAAAGACGGCGGCTATGTAACCAGCATCTGGAGCCTGTATCAGGCAGAACGGCGCTTGGTTGAGCTATTCCGCAAACACCGTGTACGCCTGCGCCTGTTCCACGGCCGGGGCGGCAGTGTCGGCCGCGGCGGCGGCCCTGCCTATCAAGCGATTTTGGCACAGCCGGCAGGCAGCGTAGCCGGTCAGATCCGGATTACCGAACAGGGCGAAGTCATCACCGCCAAATACGCCGATCCGGGCAACGCACGCCGCAATCTGGAAACCCTGGTGGCCGCTACGCTGGAGAGCAGCCTATTGCCGCACGAAGAGAACGAACCGGATGCCGACTTGATGCAGGCCTTATCCGATCATGCTTTCGCCCACTACCGTGAGCTGATTACCCATCCCGATTTTATCGATTATTTCCTGCAAACCAGCCCGATACACGAAATCGCTTCCTTGAATCTCGGCAGCCGTCCGGCCAGCCGGAAAACACTGGCGCGCATTCAAGACTTACGTGCGATTCCGTGGGTATTCTCGTGGACGCAAAACCGCTTGGTACTGCCGGTATGGTACGGCTTCGGCACTGCGGTGGAAGAATTGTCGAAAGATCCTGAAAAACTGCAAGCTTTACAGGAGCATGCGCAGAACAACGCGTTTTTCCGCGCCATGCTTTCTAATATGGAACAAGCCATGGCCAAGAGCGATTTGAATATCGCCGAGGCCTATGTAGAGCTCAGCAGCCAGCCCGAGCAAGCTTATCCGCTGTTTGCCATTATCAAGGCAGAGTATCTGCGCAGCATGAACGCGCTGAAATCCCTGTTGCAAACCGATACCTTGTTGCGCGACAACCGCAGCCTTGCCCGCTCGCTGGCCTTGCGGATTCCTTACCTCAACGCATTGAACAGCCTGCAAATCGCCCTGCTCAAAGAGCTGCGCTTGGCACCCGACAACCAAGTGATTCTGAAAATGGTGCACCTTACCATCAATGGTATCGCCCAAGGCCTGCGCAATACCGGTTAAGGCTTGTCTATCCAACCGCTGCCCGCCCGCCGGCGGGCAGTATTTATTTAAACTGCCGCCGCCGGCCAAGCCATATAGCGGATTTAATTACTTCGATACTAGGGTCTGTCGACAATTAACCGGCGAAGCGGTTTTTTGAGGCAAAAACCGCGTATGCCAGGCAAAAAGCATAGCAAGGTTGAACACCTTGCGAGCATTTTTAACGCCGCAGACGGGGATTTTTGACCAAAAACACCGCCGTTGCGTTAATTGTCGACAGACCCTAGGCAGCAAGCCGCAGACAGTACAAGTAGTACGGAACCGATTATGTTGTCGCTTTAGCGGCTTACAAAATCGTTCTCTTTGAGCTAAGGCGCAGCAACGCTGTAGCGAAAGTTAAGTGAATCCGCTATAAACAGCGGATTCACGATAAACGGTTGCTTCAATGTTTCAAACAGGCATTTCCAAAATTAACCGTGCCGGCAACATGCATATCAGCATGTAAAGTTTTGCACTATATTCGCAGCTTGCCTTGAACATGATGCAAGTTTTAACCGTGTCGAACAAACTTTACCAAATTTACCTGTATATTCTCCCGTGATTTTTTCAGACAGGCCTTAATTTCACGCATGAAGATTCTATCTTTGATACCCGCACCGCGCCGTTTACTGATACTGTTTGCCAGCGTCATACTCCCGCTTCTCATAGCCGGCAACATTGCCGAAGACTTGTTGGAACACGAACGCTTTACCTTCGAACAGCCGCTGATGATGTGGCTGCACCAACACACCACGCCGCTGATGATACAAGCCTCATTGGTGCTGAACGTCATCGGCAAAATGCCTTATGCCGCCCTGTTCGCCCTGCTGCTGGCCGGCTGGCAATGGCATCGGCACCGCGCCTCGCGCGCCGTCTTTATCCTGCTCGGTACCTTGCTTTCCGCCAGCATCATGTCGGTAGCCAAATACTTTTTCAACCGGCCGCGCCCGCAGTTTTGGCCGCGCATTGCCGAAGCCGCCCACACCTCGTTTCCCAGCGGCCACAGCACCTACGCCGCCACCTTGGCCACGCTGATCATCATCCTCTATTGGCACACGCCGCAACGCTGGCCGCTAACCGCCGCCGCCCTGCTGTTTGCCTTTTGCATGGGCCTCTCCCGCATTATCCTCGGCGTGCATTACCCTACCGACGTGGTGGTTGGCTGGATTACCGGCAGCGTTACCGTGATTCTGTTGCAGCAAGTGATGCGGCGCGATTGGTCGCAACGTAAACTTTCCTGACAAAATCCATCTGCCGAAAACTTTCAGACAGGCATATGCCTGTCTGAAAGTTTTGGCGGCCCGGCAAAGCTTATAGCGGATTTAATTACTTCGATACAAGGCAGCAAGCCGCAGACAGTACAAGTAGTACGACAAGGCGCAGCAACGCCGTAGCGAAAGTTAAGTTAATTCGCTATAGCGGATTAACCGCCCGGCCAACGCCCCATGCTCAATCTATCCAAACCGGCCAGATCCTGTTCGGTGGCTACCTCGGCAAAACCGTTATCCAGCAAAATTTTCCTGACCGCTTCCCCTTGGTTCCAACCGTGCTCCATCAACAGCCAACCGTTTGCCTGCAAACGCTCTCTTCCGCCGGCGGCCAGCACGCGAATGGCGCTGAGGCCGTCGGCAAAATCGGTCAGTGCACCGGCCGGCTCGAAACGCAAATCACCTTGCGCCAAGTGCGGATCGTCTGCCTCGATATAAGGCGGATTGGAAACGATGATGTCCAGCAGCCCGGTTTGTTCGGGCGCAAACGCCTGATACCACGAGCCGCAGGCAAAACGCACGTTGGCACCGAGTGTTGCAGCATTACGCCCGGCCACGGCCAATGCATCTTTGCTGATGTCGCTGGCAAATACCGCCGCATCCGGCCGCTCGCAAGCCAACGTAACCGCCACCGCACCGCTGCCGGTACCCAAGTCCCATACCTTACCCTCGCGCGGCATACGCGCCAACACCGCTTCCACCAGATGCTCGGTTTCCGGCCGCGGAATCAAGGTGGCCGGTGTGGTAGCGAACGATCGGCCGTAAAACTCGCGCTTGCCGAGAATATAAGCCATCGGCTCGCCGGCCAAACGACGCGCCAATAATTGTTGCCATTGCGCCGCTTGGTTTTCAGACAGGCATTCGTTGCCGCACATCAGCAAGGCGGCATGATCATAACCGCTCACCGCTTGCAACAGCATCCGCGCCTCCAGCCGTGGCAGACCGCTGTGACGCAGCAAGTGGTCTATGGTGTGTTTCATATCAACCAATCTGGTTTCCTATTGATTTTGAGAAATGTTATAGCGGATTTAATTACTTCGATACAAGACAGCAAGCCTCAGACAGTACAAATAGTACGACAAGGCGCAGCAACGACGTAGCGAAAGTTAAGTTAATCCGCTATATTTCTGATAACGCATGAAAAAAGCGGGATGTACACCCGCTCTACCTATCGTGAATTCACTTACTGGAACCGCTCCGTTATGCCCGGGCTTAACCCGAATATGACATGGATATTTTCTTCGGTTTATTGGCTATATGGCGGATTTAATTAACTTTCGATACAAGGCAGCAAGCCGAAGACAGTACAAGTAGTACGGAACCGATTCTGTTGCCGCTTTAGCGGCTTACAAAATCGTTCTCTTTGAGCTAAGGCGCAGCAACGACGTAGCGAAAGTTAAGTTAATCCGCTATATGGGGTATACAACCGGTTTTCAGACAGGCATTGGCATATAGAACCGATGCAAACCGTATCGCTTTGTCCGGTTTCACTATAACAAGAATATCGTTGCCAAACCGAGAAAGATCAGAAAACCGCCGGAATCGGTTACCGCCGTAATCAGCACCGAGCTGCCCAGCGCCGGGTCGCGGCCGAATTTTTCCATTAACACCGGAATCAGCACGCCGACGGTAGCGGCCAGCAACAGATTCAGCGTCATCGCCGCCACCATCACCAAGCCGATGCCGAGATTGCCGTACAGCAGCCACGACACTGCGCCCATCACCGTCCCCCAAATCACGCCGTTTACCAGCGCCACGCCCACTTCTTTTTTCAGCAGACGCCCGGCCTGCATATCGGAAAGCTGCCCCATCGCCATCGCCCGCACAATCATGGTGATGGTCTGGTTGCCCGAATTGCCGCCGATACCGGCCACAATCGGCATCAGCGCCGCCAGCGCCACGATTTTCTCAATGCTGCCCTCAAACGCGCCGATCACACGGCTGGCCACAAAGGCGGTACACAAATTCACCGCCAGCCACACCCAACGGTTGCGCACCGAATGCCAGATCGGCGCAAACAAATCCTCTTCCTCTTGCAAACCGGCCATATTCAACATATCCGCTTCGCTTTCTTCGCGGATCACGTCGACCATTTCATCAACGGTAATCCGGCCGATCAGGCGCTTGTCTTCGTCGATCACCGGCGCAGTAACCAAATCGTAACGCTCGAATGCCTGCGCCGCCTCTTCCACATTATCAGTGGGCCGGAAGCGCACCACATCGGTAGCCATCACATGGTCGACCAACTCTTCCGGATCGGAAACCAACAGCGTACGAATCGGCAACACACCGATTAACACATCGTTTTCATCAATCACGAAAATCTTGTCGGTATGATCCGGCAGGCTCTCGAAACGGCGCAGGTAACGCAATACCACTTCGCAACTCACATCGGCGCGCACGCTCACCAACTCGAAATCCATCACCGCGCCGACCTGATCGTCTTCATAAGACATCGCCGCCTGCACTTGCGCACGCTCTTCTTCGTCACGCGTTTGCAAAGCCTCGGCAATCACATTCTGCGGCAAATCGTCGGCCAAGTCCGCCAGATCGTCGGCATCCATGTCTTCCACGGCGGCCAACAGCTCTTCCTTGTCCATACTCTCGATCAAGGTTTCGCGTACCGCATCGGAAACTTCCAGCAAAACGTCGCCGTCGTCTTCCGGCACCCCCAGTTTCCACACGATTACCCGCTCTTTGGGCGGCAGCGATTCGAGCAGCGTCGCCATATCGGCCGGATGCAACTCGTGAAGAATCGCCATCAGCTCAACTAGTTTCTGATTAAGCGCTTCGTCGCCCAGCGGTTCATTATGCTGAATCTGGCCGAAAACCGGCAGCAAATCGTCGGCCAGCTGATGCACGCGCTCGATATCGAGCGGCAGCCGTTCCAAGTCGCTTTGGGTAATTTCGTTGAAGTTTTCTTGGATCATAAATACTCCCCGCGCCTGCTATTGCGCGCGGGCAATATTCAGACGGGAATCAGGTGTTGAGGATATGCAATCGAGATAAGGAAAATATCGAACTGTGACTGTCCATAATGGTTGCCGGTATTTTTTTCCACGGGATTGAGTTGAAAAACGGCTGGTATTTTACCACACTCCGCCCGTCCGGTCTGCCTTTAGCCGGTAAGATGTTGGCAAACCAATATGACAATTTGACTAACAAAAGGATGAGCCGCCCCGGATATCCTATTCCAAGGTACCCGGCTGGAAATGCCTGTCTGAAAGCCTGAAAACAAAATGCCTGCCTGAAAACTTTTCAGACAGGCATTTTCCGCATTACAAGCCTAAACGCTTATTCTTCGAAACGTTTGAACACCAGCGTACCGTTGGTTCCGCCAAAGCCGAACGAATTGGACACCGCCGCACGAATATTCATTTCACGCGCTTGGTTGGCGCAATAATCCAAATCACAACCGCCTTCGATGTCTTGCTCAAACAGGTTGATGGTCGGCGGCGACACTTGGTTTTTCACCGCCAACACGCTGTATACCGCTTCCACACCGCCGGCTGCACCCAACAGATGGCCGGTCATCGATTTAGTCGAATTCACCACCAATTTGTTGGCATGTTCGCCGAACACCAGTTTCAACGCATTGGTTTCGTTGGCATCGCCAAGCGGGGTAGAAGTACCGTGTGCGTTCACATAATCGATATCGTCAACATTCAAGCCGGCATCGGCCAATGCACGTTTTACCGCCAAAGCCGGGCCTTCGGCATTAGGCGCAGTGATGTGGTAGGCATCGGAGCTCATGCCGAAACCGGCCAATTCCGCATAAATCTTGGCGCCGCGTTTTTTCGCGTGTTCCAACTCTTCCAAAACCAAAATACCGGCGCCTTCGCCCATCACGAAGCCGTCGCGGCCTTTGTCCCACGGGCGCGAAGCGGTGGCCGGATCGTCGTTGCGGGTAGACAGCGCCTTCATCGCTGCAAAACCGCCCATACCGAGCATACACACCGCACCTTCGGCACCGCCGGCAATCATCACATCCGCATCGCCGTATTTGATCATGCGTGCGGAGTCGCCGATAGAATGCGCACCGGTGGTACAGGCCGACACCATGCCGAAACTCGGACCTTTATAACCTTTCAAAATGGTTACGTGGCCGGCGATCATATTAATCAGCGAGCCGGGGATAAAGAAGGGATTGATCTTGCGTACGCCGCCTTCCTGAACGGCAATACCGGTCGCTTCGATACTGGGCAAACCGCCGATGCCGGCACCGATATTCACGCCGACACGCTCTTTATCCAAATCAGGCGCATCGTCCAAACCCGCATCGGCAATCGCTTGCAGGGAAGCGGCTATACCGTAGTGGATGAAGTTATCCATACGGCGCGCTTCTTTAGCGCTGATGTATTCGCCAATATCAAACCCGCGTACTTCGCCGGCAATCTGGCTGTTTAACTCCGAGGCGTCAAAACGGGTAACCATACCGATGCCGCTGCGTCCGTTCAATAAGTTATCCCAAGCTGTTGCCACATCATTGCCGACCGGCGATATTTGCCCCAAGCCGGTAATAACCACTCTTCTCTGACTCATAATATGATCTCGCTTTGCCACACCATCCGAATGATACCTCGCAAAGACAAGGCGGCAGACGGGCTGTTGTCCAATCTTATCGGTAAAATGCTGTTTGGTTTGCAATCAAAAACCCCCGTGTGCAGGCCCAACCCGCGCACAGGGGCTTTTTGGTTTGTTTAAACCAGACAATTAGCCGTTGTGAGCGTTGATGTAATCGATTGCCAATTGTACGGTAGTGATTTTTTCTGCATCTTCATCAGGAATTTCGCAGCCGAAAGCTTCTTCCAAAGCCATTACCAGCTCAACGGTATCCAAAGAGTCTGCGCCCAAATCGTCTTGAAATGAAGATTCGTTTTTAACTTCGGCTTCGCTAACGCCCAGTTGCTCAGCAACGATTTTCTTCACTTGTTGTTCGATATTTGACATGTCGGTTCGTCCTTAATTTGCCTTGCGGCGTGGTTAATTAAATTGATTCAGCAGGTAATTGTACCGAATCTATTTAGAGTTTGCCATCTAATATTGATTAGATACACCTGGGCGGTGTTATTGAGGGATTAGGCGGCATACTAGCATAGGCTTATTTTGGCTGACAAGTGGACTTTGCAAATCGCGGGTAAGCGATTGTAAAAACTTCATTTATCTCCCGAAAAAACACAGCAGATAGCCGCCGCTTGGCTGATTTTCACTTCATTTCAGCGGATTTTCTGTCTTTTTCAGACAGGCATTCCCGCAAAAAACTCAGTACCAGCGCCATTTCGGCTGCGGTTTCGTCTTGCGTACCATTACCGGTATGCCCGCCCTGTTCCGGTGCATACAGCCAGCTTTGCGGCGAATATTCGCGCAATCGTGCATAAAACTTCAAGGCATGAGCCGGATGAACGCGGTCATCGCTCAGGCTGGTGGTGATGAGCGCCGGCGGATAATGGTTCTGCTTGCCCAATTGGTGGTAGGGCGACAAGTCTGCCAAGTAATCGCGCATGGCTTCGTCTTGCGGATCGCCGTATTCGTCTATCCAACTGGCGCCGGCGGATAATCGGGTGTAGCCCAGCATATCGGTTAGCGGCACCTCGCACACCAACGCCCCCATACTGTACGGTTCGCGCACAAAAGCCGAAGCGCTTACCAAGCCGCCATTACTGCCTCCTTGAACGGCGATATGCGGCGGCGAACTCAAGCCGCGTTCGGCCAAGTCGCGCAGCACCGCCAACAAGTCGTCCACGCTTTTATGCTTGTTGCGCCCTTGCGCGGCACGGTGCCAGTATTTGAACTCACCGCCGCCGCGCACATTGGCCAACACGAAAGCATGGCCTTCCGCCAGCCAATGCCGGCCGATACTGCCCAGATAATGCGGCAGCTCGGCCACGCCAAAGCCGCCGTAAACGTAAACCAACGTCGGCGTATGCCGGCCGCCGGGGCGTCCGACATGAAAATAAGGCACCTCCACACCGTCGGCCGATTTTGCCCAAAACTGTTGCACGGCTATGCCCGAAGCATCGAACTGTTTGGGCTGGCGGCGCAATACGCTCAACTCGTTTACCTGTAAATCCAGCGCAAACAGTGTCAGCGGGGTAACAAAATCGCTGGCGGCCAGATACAGCACATCGCCACCCCAAGGCTGGTCGGCTATCTCCAGCGCGCCGTGCGGCAATTCGGGAACCGCTTGCGGCTGCCAAACACCATCCTGCCACTTCCACGCCATCAGCCTGCCGGAAACCTTGTCTAAAATACCGGCTACAATAAAGCGCTTGGTGGTTTCCACACTCTCAACCGCCTGCATTTCACCCGGCTCAAACAGCAAGTGCGCCTCTCCCAACACGCCTTTATTCAACTTCACCGCCAGCAGCGAGCCGGCCGGATAAATCCGGTTCGCCCTCTGCCAACTACTGCGCAACTGAACCAACAGCTGGCCGGCCAGATAGCCGACCACATCGCAATCGTCCGGCAAGCCCAAGGCGATTGTCTGACCGTCGGCCAAAACTTGCAGATATTCTTTGGTAAAAAAACCGCTGGCCGATTCAATCAAATCAATCGGCGCGCCTTGGCCGTCGAGATAGCGCCAAGCATTCACCATCACGCCTTCGGGCGCCATACGGTAAACCGGCAAGCCTTCGGAGAATGTCTGGCCGCGTTGCAACAGCCATACTTCGCAGGGATAGCCGGACACGCTCAGCTGCCGCTCGTCCCAAGCCGGGCACACCCACACGCTGTTTTCATCGCGCCATGCAATGTGATTTTTGCCGGGCGGAAAATGAAAACCGCCCTCTACCAAGGAACCGCTGCCCAAATCGAATTCCAGCGTATAAGCCGCATCGCCGCCGGCCACGCTCAAGCTCAGTAATACCCGCAGCGGTTGTTCCACATAATGGGAAACGCCGTCCAGATACACGTCGTCGCCCAGAATTTCATCAAAATCGGCCACGCTGAACAACACTTGCCAATCGGGCATGCCGGCACGGTAAGAGGCGGCGGAACAAACGCGGTATACACCTTTGGGATATTCCGCACTTTGATGGAAGTGATACATCCGCGCACGGTGTTCCTGGCAAAACGGAATCTGCCGCTCGTCGCGCAACTGCGCCGCGATATCGTCGCGCAAAGCCTGATAACGGGCAGAGCCGGCAAAGCGTGCCTGCGTTTCGGCATGCGCTTCAGCCGCAAACCTGCGTACTTCGGGCGTATCGATCGCCTCTAAATCACGATAAACGTCTTGCATAAATGCCTGTCTGAAAAAATCAGTGATTATAACCTCTTATTTTCAAAATCATACAGCCGGCACTTGTTTCGCAGACTACCGTCCAAATCATTTCAGACAGGCATTCGTAAAAGCCTGCACATCAGAGAACACCTTTTCCCGGCATTGGGCCGATATATTTAAGTTAAGCCACTTACTTGGCAACCATTTCGCGTCATATTTTCCGTCCTAACCCGAACACCTTGTTTTCTCAAAAGACCGAACAAATATTCCAGCCACCCCCCCAAGCGAAACAGAAGGCAAACTTTCGATAATGCCTTCCGCATTTTGCAAAGAACTTCCCTTGTATCGAAAACGAATAGTATTGGCTATAATACGCTTTCCTTTTCCCTCAAAGGGCAACATCATGGACATCGATACCAAACGCCAATCCACCCAAGCCCTGCTCGATAGCGCGGAGCTGCTGTTTACCGAATCCGAATGCCGTGCCGCTTTGCAGCAGGTTGCCGACGCCATCACCCGCGACTTGGGCGACAAATATCCGCTGCTGCTGCCCGTAATGGGCGGCGCCGTCGTCTTTACCGGCCAGCTGTTACCGCTGTTGCGCTTTCCGCTCGACTTCGATTACGTCCATGTTTCCCGTTACGGCGACAAACTCGAAGGCGGCAATTTCAACTGGTTACGTATGCCCAAACCCGAGCAAATCGAAGGCCGCCACGTCGTGATTCTCGACGACATCCTCGACGAAGGCCATACCATGGCCGCCATCCGCGAAAAACTGCTGGAAATGGGCGCCGCCAGCTGTCGGGCAGCCGTGTTCGCCAACAAATTAATCGACAAAGAAAAGCCCGTTTACGGCGACTACATCGGCCTGAACGTACCCAACCGCTACGTATTCGGCTTCGGTATGGACGCTGCCGGCTGCTGGCGCAATCTGGGTGAAATTTACGCGCTCAAACAACATTAAAAAAAGCAAATATAAATACAAAGCGGCAACCCTCGGCAACCGCTTTCAGACAGGCCTATGCCTGTCTGAAAACAAACCAAGGACACTACCATGATAGGCATTATCATCGTTACCCACGAATCGCTAGGCAACGCCTACCGCAGCCTCGCCCAGCATTTTTTCCCCGACCCACCCGAAAGCGTGATGCTGCTCGGCGTCGAGCGTACCGAAGACCACGAAGACATCATCCGACACGTTCTCACCATGATCGAAGAAGCCGACCACGGCCACGGCGTATTGGTTCTCACCGACATTTTCGGCGCTACGCCCTGCAACGCCGCCCGCAAACTGGTGGTTCCCGGCAAAGTCGCCATGCTCACCGGCCTCAACGCCCCCATGATGATTAAAGCCGTACAATATTCATCCACCTCCACCGACCTGCTCGCGTTTACCGAATGCGTGCGTAAAGCCGCCGTCGACGGCATCATCGCCATCACCAATCCGCCCGAAGAAAGCTGCTGACCATGCTCAAGCAAGAAGTCGAAATCATCAACAAACTCGGCCTGCACGCCCGCGCCTCCAGCAAATTCACCCAAACCGCCTCCGGCTTTACATGCGAAGTATGGGTTACCCGCAAAGATAAACGCGTCAACGGCAAAAGCATCATGGGATTGATGATGCTGGCCGCATCCAAAGGCAGCACCATCGAATTGGAAACCGACGGCGTCGACGAAGCGGAAGCCATGCAAGCGCTGCTCGCACTGATTAACGATTATTTCGGCGAAGGGGAATAGACATGAGCATCGTGTTGCACGGCGTATCCGCAGGGAAAGGCATCGCCATCGGTCGTGCCCACCTGATTGTGCGCGGCTTCGATGAAGTGCCGCAACGCAATCTGGCAGCCGAGGAAGTCGCGGTAGAAACCGAACGCTTCGAAGCCGCCATCAAAGCCACCCGCCGCCAACTCGAACAATTGCGCAACAGCATTCCCGAAAACGCTCCTACCGAATTGGGCGCCTTTATTTCGCTGCACCTGATGCTGCTCACCGACGTCACCCTATCGCGCGAACCGGTAGACATCATCGAGGATCAGCGCATCAATGCCGAATGGGCATTAAAAATCCAAACCGAGCGCCTGAGCGAACAGTTCGATGCCATCGATGACGAATACCTGCGCGAGCGCAAGCAAGATATGCTGCAAGTTGCCGAACGCATCCACAACAACCTGATCGGGCTGAGCAATCCGTTCAAAATCAGCAGTGATCTCTTGAACGACACCATCATCATCGCCCACGACTTATCGCCTGCCGATACCGTACACTTCCGCGACCAGCAAATCACCGGTTTCGTTACCGATGCCGGCGGCCCCACCAGCCACACCGCCATTCTCGGCCGCAGCCTCGATATCCCCTCCGTTATCGGCTTGCGCCAAGCGCGCCATTTAATCAGCGAAGACGAATGGGTGATCGTCGATGGCAGCAACGGCGTGCTGATTATCAACCCGGATGACATCGTACTGGCTGAATACCGCCGCAAACTGCGCGAATTCCGCAGCAAAAAACGCGAACTCAACAAGCTGAAAGACACGGCCGCCACCACACAAGACGGCATCAACATCGAATTGCTGGCCAATATCGAATCGGCGGAAGACATCAAAACCCTCAATAAAGCCGGTGCCGACGGCGTCGGCCTGTTCCGCAGCGAATACCTCTATCTCAACCGCGATTCCCTTCCCTCGGAAGACGAGCAATTTGCCGTTTACAGCGAAATCGTCAAAAAGCTCAAAGGCAAACCACTCACCATCCGCACCGCCGATTTGGGAGTCGACAAAAACCCGCGCTGGTTCGGCCAAAACGGCTCCATCAACGGCTGCACCAATCCGGCGCTCGGCCTCACCGGCATCCGGCTGAGCCTGGCCGAGCCGCTGATGTTCCGCACCCAAATGCGCGCCATTCTGCGCGCCGCCCAATATGGCCCGGTCAACATGATGTGGCCGATGATTACCTCGGTCGATGAGCTCAAACAATGCCGTATCCACTTCGAAACCGCCCAACGGCAACTCACCGAGCGCAACGAACCTTTCGGCCTGCCGAAAATCGGCTGCATGATTGAAATTCCCTCCGCCGCGCTGACCGTATCGGTTTTACTCAAACTTACCGATTTCATCTCAATCGGCACCAACGACCTCATCCAATATACCTTATCGGTCGACCGCTCCGACGATGCCGTCAGCTATCTGTACCAACCTGCACATCCTGCTGTACTCAATCTGCTGTTCCATATCATCCGTACCGCCAACCGTATGGGAAAACCTGTTTCCATCTGCGGCGAGATGGCGGGCGACACCCATTACACCCGGTTGTTACTGAGCATGGGGTTGCGCCGTTTTTCCATGAATCCCGCCAATCTGCTGGCGGTAAAAGATGTCATCATCCACAGCCACATCAACCGGCTGGAAGATGAGTTACCAAAAATCATCCGCAACGACGATCCGGAAAAATCCGAGAGACTGCTCAAGCAGCTCAACGAAATCGTCCACCATACGGATACCGCCTTAAAAAGCATGCCGGCCGACTAAGCCTTCGTCTGCGGCATCACGTTTTGCTTACTGCCATTTCACTGATAAGACTGAGGATATATTAGATCACCATCGATTCTGCTATACTACCGCCACCCGATAAAAATTAATAATACGAGGAAAACAATGAAAAATTTCATAGTCTTTTTGGCATTCGCCGGCTTGTTTGTGGTGCTACCCGTTTTTATCTATAACCGCCTGATACGGGCGCGCAACGAATACCGCAATGCTTTCGCCCAAATCCAAGTACAACTCAAACGCCGCCACGACTTGATCCCCAATTTGGTTACAACCGTTGAGGCCTATCTGAAACACGAAAAGCATACCCTCGAAGCCGTTACCCAAGCACGCAACCATGCCGCAAGCTTACTGCAGACGGCCGCAGCCCAGCCAGACAACGCATCCGGCATCCTGTCGTTCACCGCAGGCGAGCAGCAGCTTACCTCTGCGCTGCGCAACCTGAATATTGCAATCGAAGCCTATCCAGAATTGCATGCCGAACAAGCGATAAGGGATTTGCACGAAGAGCTGGCCGGTGTCGAAAACCGGGTGGCCTTTGCCCGGCAAGCGTACAACGATGCGGTTATGGAATACAACAATGCCCGCGAAACCTTCCCGGCTTCGCTGTTTGCCGACTTTTTCGGCCACAAACACAATGCGGCTTTACTGGAATTTGACGACCACACCGCCATCCAGCAGGCGCCGCGTATCAGCCTGAACCACTCCGGCCCATCGCACTGACACCGCCCGGCAACCAGGGGAAAATCGAATGCGTTTTCGCCAACACCAAATCCGCGCCCGCCGTATCAGCATGCATCTGCTCTGGCTATATGTCTTGGCCGTTATCACCATCGCCCTATCAACAGCCGCAGCAACCGCCTTCCTCAGCTCGCTCTATCCCGCCCTGCAAGGCGCAAACTCAGGCATAGGCATACACAAACCGGTATTTGCCACCGTATTCATACTGGTCATCGCATTGATTACCGGTGCAGGCTGGTGGCGTTTGCGCCAATTATCGGCTGGCGGCCACATTGTGGCCGAAGCATTGGGCGGGCAACGGCTTATCCGCAAACACTCCCCTTTTACCCAACGCCGACTGCTCAATGTAGTAGAAGAAATGGCCATTGCCTCCGGCGTACGGCTGCCCAAAGTCTACCTGTTGCCTGATGCCAGTCTGAACGCTTTTGCTGCCGGCATGAACCAACGCGATGCCGTTATCGGCATCACACAAGGTGCACTGGATGCATTCGACCGCAATGAATTACAAGCCGTAGTGGCACATGAATTCAGTCATATCCTCAACGGCGATATGCGCCGCAATATGCAATTGTGCGGCTGCCTATACGGTTTACAGATGATCACCAGTCTGGGCCGCCTGTTTTTAGACGGCGACGGCCTCACCTCCAAAAGCCGCGATAGTTTCCGCCTTCCCACCGCCCTGTTTGGCGCCATATTACTGTGCCTGGGCTTTACCGGCTCACTGGCCGCCAGCTGGATACAAGCCGCCATCAGCCGCCAGCGCGAATATCTGGCCGACGCCTCTGCCGTCCAATTTACCCGCCAAAGCGACGGCTTAGCCGGTGCCCTCTACAAAGTCGCCACCGCACCCGACCGTCGTCTGCGCTCGCCACACGCCGCCGAATACGCGCACTTTATGTTCGAAGGCATACACGAAACCGATATTTTCGACAAACTGGCCGCCACCCATCCGGACATCCATTCCCGCATCGCTCGTCTCAACCCGGTTAAAGCCCGCCGCTGGGAAGCAGATATCCGTCTGGCACAAAGCCGGAAATTCGAATTTTACGCCCTATCTTCCGCCGGCTATTTTTCAGACAGGCATGGCACCGGCAACGCCGCCACCGATAAACATTCCCCGATTCGCGGCCGACAATTTGCCGCCATTTTGCAAAGCATCCACCCCGATCTTCAGCAACGCACAGAAATTTTGCTGCGGCAGCATCCGCGGCATTGGCTGAGCGCCGAGGGCGATAACGAACGCCTGCTGGTGGTATTAACCGTTTTAATCTCACCACCCGCCGCCCTGAATGGTACCGTGCAACAATGGCAAATTACCCATCCCTTGCGGCTTGCCTATTACCGCCGTCTGCAACAACACCCTTTGCCGCCGGCGCTACACCGCACACTGCTGGAATATCTGCTGCCCTCCGTTGCCGCACTGCCCGAACAGGAACGGCAAAACCTAAAAACCGAATTAGACCGGTTATTAGAGCACCATACGCTCGATGCCTCGCAGACCTTAGCATGGCTGACGGTGAATGCCTGTCTGAAAAATACCGGCGAACCTACCGACTCCATCGAAAAATATGCTCACGCCACCCTATTGGAAAACATACAAACATGGATAACCCAACAAGGTAAATTGGATGGCAGTACTCGGCAAAAACTCTCCTGCGCCCTATCCGCCTTTGCCGGCCTACCCCGCCGAGAACGCACTCTTTTACTGGGAAACATGCTGGCGAAGTTAACCGCCGCACCACCCCCGCAAAATGAATGGCAAATACAAGCGACGGCAGTCTTACAACTGTATATCCAAGCGGTAGCCGTTTCTTCCACCAAATGACATATGCCCTACCCGAGCTTAACTTAAACAGGATATGAATATCAAATATCAGGCCTGTCTGAAAATATTTTCAGACAGGCCTATATAGCGGATTCACACATTTTCGATACAAGGCAGCAAGGCGCAGACAGTACAAGTAGTACGGCAAGGCGCAGTAACGCCGTAGCGAAAGTTAAGTTAATCCGCTATATATAGTGAATTAACTTTAACAACTGTTCCTTCATATTCAGACTTGATCTGACTCTTAAATTTCAGCCTATTGGGGATACTCAAATCAACCGCGAGTATGACATGCGTGCTTCATTATTCAGTGGATTGATTATGTGTCAAATTCCGGTAAAGCTTGCGAATTTTGCACAGCCCCGTTCTGGGAATATATCTCACCTCTATCTTGCACTACCAAAAAACAAAAATCCCCACCGAAGCAGGGATTTTGATAAACATTCCTTGTCGCAACAATTAACGTTTAGAGAACTGTTTAGCACGGCGTGCTTTGCGCAGACCAGGTTTTTTACGCTCAACTTCGCGCGCATCGCGAGTAACAAAGCCAGCTTGAGACAAAGTCGGTTTCAAAGCGGCATCATAATCGATCAACGCGCGGGTGATACCGTGACGGATAGCACCTGATTGGCCGGTTTCACCACCGCCGATTACGTTTACTTTGATATCGAACGCTTCTGCGTTTTCAGTCAGCACCAAAGGCTGACGAACCACCATGCGGCTGGTTTCACGCGCAAAAAACTCATCAACCGGACGACCGTTTACAATAATCTGGCCGCTGCCTTTTTGCAGGAATACACGAGCCACTGAACTTTTGCGGCGGCCTGTGCCGTAGTAATATTTACCGTTCATGTCGTGTCCTTAGATTTCCAAAACTTTGGGTTGTTGTGCAGCGTGTTGATGCTCGGCACCGGCGTACACTTTCAATTTCTTAATCATGGCGTAGCCCAAAGGACCTTTGGGCAACATGCCTTTAACGGCTTTTTCCAAAGCGCGACCCGGAAATTCGTTTTGCATTTCGCGGAAGGTACGCTCGTAAATACCGCCCGGATAACCGGAGTGGCGGTAGTATTTTTTATCTTCCAGTTTGGCACCGGTAACACGCAGTTTGTCGGCATTGATGACAATGATGTAATCGCCGGTATCAACGTGAGGGGTGTATTCTGGCTTGTGTTTGCCACGCAAACGGCTGGCGACTTCGGCTGCTACGCGACCCAGAACTTTGTCTTCGGCATCGATAACAAACCATTCACGCTTCACCTCATGCGGTTTTGCTGAAAAGGTTTTCATGAGGAATAATCCAAATAAATATATAGAAAGCTACCGATTTTAAAGACGAATTGTCTTTCTGTCAATTCTATTGAAAGTCAGCGTAGTCATTTACAGCGAGAGATAAGGAAAATGTTGTTTTTCAGGCCTTACCAGACATCCTGCTACGCAATCAAACTACTAATGTAAAAACCAACGGTTGTCAAAAACAACCGCTGGTTTGAAAGGGATTCCCCGCTCGTGCCGTTTCGGCTCAATCCGCTTGAACCTTGTCAGACAAGGCGGTCACCTCGGGCAGTTTCGGGTGCATTCAAATAAAGAACGCTCGCGCCCACTACACTCCCGGCAACCTTAAGCGAACGTATTGGTTCAAAGGAATATATGCCTTCTCGAACACTGCAGGGAAAAAAAGAAATTCTAGGTTACGGCTTCTCTACCGATGCCTTTGCCAATGCTTGCTCGCATACCGTTACCATGTCATTTATTTTACGCTCAAATTCACCGATTGCCAAACCGTTTTGCATGGTCATTTTCAATAAATCGTGTACGACATTGAGCGCGGCCATAATCAAAATTTTATCACTTTCAACAATCTTTCCAGCCTCTTTCACAGCGGCGATTTTTTGATTCAGTAATTCAATCGCTTGAACCAATGTTTCTTTTTCTTCTTCCGGCGTGCCAATTTTAAACTGGCGCGACATAATATCTACGCTAACTTGTACGATTTCGCTCATTCTTGCTCACCTTCCCTGCGTCGTTCGGCCGGCAGGCGTGCCAACATATTACGGATTTGGCTGGCATTTTGCTCCAGCTGGCTGCGATATTGCTGATTTTCAGCCAAAAGGCTGTCTATTTTAGTCTGCAAGTCATTTTTCAACTTGGTCACCTGTACCAGAAGAGCTTCGCTCAATTCATCTATAGCCACCTGATGCTGTTGTTCTGTCCGCTCTTGTGTTTCTTTCAGACTGCGTATTTCATCCTGCAGGCGGCGATTTTCCCCCAGCTGGGTTTCGAATTTCTGAGCCAGCAGATACACTGTTGCCTCCAGTTTGTCTAAAGCTTGATTCATAATCTTCTCAAAATAATTCTATATCAAATACTTAAGGAGGCGAAAACTCGGCCTCCGTTTCAGACAGGCCTCCGGCTTATTCGGATTTAGCTTCGCGCATCATCAAGCGTTCCATCACTTCTTCTACCGGCAACTCTTTGCGTACTAGCTGATACAGTATTTGCGTAATCGGCATATCGATTTGATAGCGGCAAGCTGCTTCAAATACTTCATCGATAGTGGGTACGCCTTCGGCCACATGTCCGATTTCACGCAAGACTTGGTGCAATTCTTTGCCCTCTGCCAAACCTAAACCGACTTTACGGTTACGCGACAATGCACCGGTACAGGTCAAAATCAGATCGCCGATCCCGGCCAATCCCATCAGAGTTTTCGGCTGGGCACCCATAGCTACGGCCAAACGGGTAATTTCGGCCAAACCTCGTGTTACCAAAGCCGCCCGTGCATTCAAGCCGTATTCCAAGCCGTCGGACAAGCCGGTTGCAATTGCCATTACGTTCTTCACTGCACCGCCGACGGCAACGCCGATAATATCGGTATTGGCATACAGGCGCATAACGGGCGTATTCAGCTCTTGAACCATTTCATTGATCCATGGCTCGTTTTCCGAAGCCAACACCACTGCGCAAGGCAGTTGTTTTGCCAACTCTTGTGCAAAACTCGGGCCGGAAAGTACACCGATTTTTTCATTATCGGGCAGAACTTCCTTAACCACTTGGAAGGTCAACAAACCGGTATCCAATTCAAAGCCTTTGCAGGCGGTTACCACCGGCAGGTGACCTGCACCATGCTGTTTCAACAACTCTACGCTATCACGCAAACCTGCTACCGAGGTTACCACCATAACCAGTTCGCTGCCTTCCAATGCAGCGTCCAAATCACTATGTGCGGTAAGACTATCCGGCAATTTGAAACCGGGCAAATAGCGTTTGTTTTCGCGCTCAGCCTGCATAGCAGACAAATGCTCAGCATTTCTCGCCCACATGGCTACTTGATGATTGTGTAACGCAAAATGAATGGCCAGAGCAGTACCCCATGCACCGGCGCCGATAATTGTAATTTTCATAGTCTTGTATACCTAGCAAAAATTTGCCTAACTTTAAAACAAAGCAGCCCGACAAGCAAGTGCGGCGCGTTTGTTCACGTGCTACCGCGTTTTGTTAATATGCTTCAAGGTGGACAGCATAAAGCTGTCCACCTTGAAGCATTCAGTTACACGAACACGTTCTCATTGATTTGTCATTTAAAGCTTACCCGAACCATCCACTTCGATATCTACACGGCGGTTGGGTTGCAAGCACTCAATCAAAGCTTGGCGCGACAAGCTATCGCTGCATTGTTGTACCGGATTGCTCTCGCCGCGGCCTTCGGCACTGATTACGCCGGCAGGTACGCCGCGATTCACCAAATAACGGCGCACGGTTTCGGCACGACGTTCAGACAGGCCTTGGTTGTAGGTTTCATTGCCCAAGCGGTCGGTATAGCCGATGATGCGGATAGCGTTCAGTTGATCAAATTTTTTAACTTTATCTGCAAACTCATCCAGCTTTGCCTTACCGGCTGAATTCATGTCGCCGTCCCCGCTTTTATCAAAGGAAAACAGCGCATCGGCTTCAATACTCACCCGCTGGGTTGCCGGAGCCGGTTTACTTGGTGGACAAACAGTATCTGCCGGATCCACTGCTTTCCAGTGGAAGCTACGGGCAAATTTATCGAGATCGTAAATAATCTTGAATTGGCAAGTGGTTACGTCATTGGTACCTTGGCCCGGGGTATGAAAATGAAATACATAGTCCCACTCGCGTACGGCGAACATACCTTCATTGAAGTGCGGGCGTCCCAGCAACTTATAAAATTGGTCTTTGGTCATACCTGCTTTAATCTGCGCCAATTCATCGGCAGTTGGGAAAGTGCCCATCTTGTTAGCAAAAGAAGGAGAAATGCGGTTAACTTCTGGGAAAACAGGATGATCGGTAGTGCCGTCCGGTTTAACATCGCTCTTGGTTGCACAAGCAGACAATACGGCGGCCAACATCAATACTGCACCTGATTGCATGATTTTTTTCATAGTATTTATTTCCTTTTATATTATAGAGCTTGGTTTTCAGACAGGCTTTTCATAGAAATGCCTGTCTGAAACAACGGGTTTACCATTGATAACCTACACCTGCGGTTGCACCATACTGACCACGGGAGTTACCGGTAGCCGTACCTTTGATGATCCAGTTGCCGTTATCGGAAATACCAGAGTAGCCGACAGCGTAACCTTGCTCACCTCGGTAAGTACTGCCAGCGACGGCCATCATATTTTTACCGGGCAGATAAGCCTGCGGCAGACCGGCCACGGCCATTGCGGCAGCGGTACCCGCTTTGGCGTCGGCCTCGATAGTGTCCATCCGCTTGTTCAACTGACCGCCGATATTCACTACCGCATTTCCCAGATTATTGATAGCCTGGTTAGTTTGGTAGAGCTGGCCGCCATTAACCGCATCTTTGCTGTTCTCGGCAATCTCACCGTCCGCCACATTGGTTATCTTCTGACCACCTGCATTCACACCACCCGTCGTCATACTCGGGCCGTTGGCAATACTTACGCCATCATTATTGATCACGGTATTGCCCGCCGTTACGCTGTCAACCGTCAGGTCTTTGGCCGTGGCAACGGTGTAGTTGGTGCTGCCGTCGGCATTGGTACTCGGCGTCACCACCATATTGTCACCGGCCGTTACCGTAGTTTTCGCCTGAACGGCAGCTTGGTTAACCGCACTGATGGCATCGTTGATGTTGTTGGCACCGGTACCGCCGACATTGGTCATGCTCACCGTACCGTCGGGATTAACCCCGGCATTGCCGCCGAATACATTGGCTACGCTGTTAGCAGTGTTGTACAACTGGCCGCCGTTTACCGCATCGGTGCTGCCGGAAGCGACGTCACCGGCCGCAACGTTGCTGACTTTCTTACCGTTGGCATTCAAACCGGCATCGGAAATGTAGGTGTTGCCGCCGACATTCACGCCCGAGTCATTCAATACCACCTGATTGGCACCGCTACCGGCGGTAACGCTGTCGAAGCTTGCGTCTTTGGCCGTGGCAACGGTGTAGTTGGTGCTGCCGTCGGCATTGGTACTCGGCGTCACCACCATATTGTCACCGGCCGTTACCGTAGTTTTCGCCTGAACGGCAGCTTGGTTAACCGCACTGATGGCATCGTTGATGTTGTTGGCACCGGTACCGCCGACATTGGTCATGCTCACCGTACCGTCGGGATTAACCCCGGCATTGCCGCCGAATACATTGGCTACGCTGTTAGCAGTGTTGTACAACTGGCCGCCGTTTACCGCATCGGTGCTGCCGGAAGCGACGTCACCGGCCGCAACGTTGCTGACTTTCTTACCGTTGGCATTCAAACCGGCATCGGAAATGTAGGTGTTGCCGCCGACATTCACGCCCGAGTCATTCAATACCACCTGATTGGCACCGCTACCGGCGGTAACGCTGTCGAAGCTTACGTCTTTGGCAGTGGCGACGGTATAAGTCGTGCTGCCGTCGGCGTTTTGCGCTTCCGTTACCTCGATATTCTGACCGGCCGCCACTTTATTGGCTGCCGCTGCTGCTGCTGCGTTCAGTTGCGACATGTTTACCGCGTCGTTGTCGGCTACGCCGTTGGCGACGCCGGAAATCACGTTGCCGCCATTGTTCAGACCGCTTTCAGACAGGCTGACCGGATTGCCGTTAGCCGGAGTGATGGTGAGGCCGTTGCCGCCCAAGTTGGTGACGTTGCCCGCCGCATCGGTAAATTCGGCCGAGGTCAGACCGGTCAGTTCTTTGGCCAGTTTGATGTCCAGCGTGCCGTTGC
>NZ_JAUNHL010000042.1 GCF_030523955.1 Neisseria sp. | reverse complement strand
CAAAGGAGCAAATATGTATCTCGGTATCGACTACGGCACGTCCGAAATCAAAGCCCTGCTCACCGACGAAGCGGGCAATATCGTGCAAACCCACGGCGTATCCTTAAGCATTCAACGCCCGCAGCCGCATTGGTCGGAGCAGGACGCCGACCAATGGTGGCAGGCCACGCACGATTTGATGGCGGCGATGCGCGAAAAAAGCGGTGAGGCCTGGCGGCAGATAAAAGCCGTCGGCTTATCGGGGCAGATGCACGGCGCGGTGCTGCTCGATGAAAACGACCAACCGCTGCGCCCCGTGATTTTGTGGAACGACACCCGCAGCGAAGCCGAGTGCGCCGAGCTGGAGGCCGCCGTGCCCGATCTTCACGCGATTACCGGCAATCTGGCCATGCCCGGCTTTACCGCGCCCAAACTTTTATGGGTGGCGAAACACGAGCCGGAAATCTTCGCCCAAACCGCAACCGTGCTGCTGCCGAAAGACTATATCCGCCTGCGGATGACCGGCAGAAAAGTATCGGAAATGTCCGACGCCGCAGGCACGCTGTGGCTCGACACCGCCAAGCGCGATTGGGCCGACGAAGTATTGGCCGCCTGCCAACTCGGCCGCAGCCATATGCCCGAACTTATCGAAGGCAGCCATAACAGCGGCACGCTGCTGCCCGAAGTGGCGGCGCAATGGGGTTTGGACGCAAGCGTTATCGTGGCGGGCGGCGGCGGCGACAATGCCGCCAGCGCCGTCGGCGTGGGCGCGGTAAACGCGGGCGATGCGTTTATTTCTTTGGGCACGTCCGGCGTGGTGTTTGTGGTGAACGACAGCTACCGCCCCGCGCCCGAAAACGCCGTGCACTGCTTCTGCCATGCCTTGCCCGAACGTTGGCACCAAATGAGCGTAATGCTCAGCGCCGCCGCCTGCTTGAGCTGGTATTGCGGTCTGGTCGGTGTGAAAGAAGCGCAACTGATGGAAGAAATCGCCGCCTTAAGCGCAGAAGAAAAAGCCTCCGCGCCGGTTTTTCTGCCTTATCTTTCGGGCGAGCGCACGCCGCATAACGATGCCGGTGCCAGCGGCAGTTTCCACGGCATACGCCATAGCGCAAACCGCGCGGTTATGGGTTATGCCGTGATTGAAGGGGTGGTTTTCGGCATCGCAGACGGCGTGCGCGTGCTGAGGGAAAGCGGCACACAGATCCAACAAGCCTCGCTGCTCGGCGGCGGTGCACGCAGCCCGTTTTGGGCGCAACTTCTGGCCGATATTCTGAAGATAAACATCATTACCCACAAAGGCGGCGCAACCGGCGGCGCCCTCGGTGCGGCGCGGCTGGCCGCTTTGGCGTGCGGCAAAAGCGAAGCCGAAGTGTGCTTAAAGCCCGAAACCGACCGTGTCTATACGCCCGATGCGGCGCAGGCGGATTATCTCGCCGCGCGCTACCGGCAGTTCGGAGCCTTATACCGAAACGAATTGTCGTTCAGACGGCATGATGCTTGAGTATGCCTGTCTGAAAATATGTTTCGTCTTGAAACACATTACAACAATAACGTCAACAAAGCCTGTCTGAAACATTCAGACAGGCATTAACTACCTATCCATTCAGAGAAAAGAGGTTTTTATGAACAATTTGGAAAACGAAACCAAGCAGTGGCTGGGCCTGCCCCTAAACCTGCTGTGGGGCTATGTGGCCATCGCGCTGTTTATGACGGGCGACGGCTTCGAGCTGGCGTTTTTGTCGAAATACATCACCGATTTGGGCTTCACCGAGGCGCAATCGTCTTCGGCTTTCGCCGTTTACGGTTTTGCCGCCGCGCTGGCCGCGTGGATTTCCGGCGTGTTCGCCGAGATTGTCACCCCGCGCAAAGCCATGCTGGCGGGTTTTGTGATGTGGTGCGTGTTTCATGTGCTGTTTTTGGTGTTCGGCTTGGGCGGTAAAAACTACTTTTTCATCATGCTGTTTTACGGTATTCGCGGTTTTGCCTACCCGCTGTTTCTGTATTCGTTTATCGTGATGATCGTTCAAAACGTAAAAAGCACGCAAATCAGCCCTTCGATGGGTTGGTTTTGGACCACTTATTCGGTGGGTATCGGCGTGTTCGGCAGCTTTATCCCCAGCCTCACCATTCCCGCAATGGGCGAAATGGGCACGCTGTGGCTGGCGCTGGCGTTTTGCTTTGCCGGCGGCTTGGTGGCGTTGGTGATGCTGCGCAACGTCAACTCTTATTCGCCCATGCACGGTTTGTCGCGCCAGCAGAAGTTTTCCGAACTCAGCCGCGCCATCACCCTGCTGGTGACCAACCGCAATATCCTTTTTTCAAGCTGGGTGCGGATTATCAACACGCTCTCGCTGTTCGGCTTCGCCGTGATTATGCCGATGATGTTCACCAAAGAGCTGGGGTTCACCACTTCGCAATGGCTGCAAATCTGGACGGTGTTTTTCGCCACCACGCTGGTTTCCAACGTGTTTTGGGGCATCGTGGGCGAAAAATTGGGGTGGATTAAAGTGGTGCGCTGGTTCGGCTGCATCGGCATGGCACTCTCGACATTGAGTTTTTACTATATCCCGCAGTATTACAACACCATCGCCGAAGCGGGCGTAAATGGTGCCGGCACCGCCGAATTTATGGTGGCGTGGATTCCCGCAATTCTGCTGGGCTGGTTTGTGGCCGCATTCGTGCCGATGACCGCCATCTTCACCACCTTGGAACCCAAACACCAAGGCGCGGCGATTTCGGTGTATAACCTGTCGGCCGGTTTGTCGAATTTTCTCGCCCCCGCAATCGCCACTGTGTTGCTGCCGCATTTCAGCTTTATCGGCGTGGTTTACGCCTATACCGCGCTGTATCTGTTTGCATTCGCGGTAACTTATTTCATCAAAGTGAAACAGCCCGGGTTCGATACGAATTAAACCGGCAGTTTCGGATGCCGAAGTTTATGCCGCCTTTTACGGCATAAGGTTTCTTCCGACAGCAATGCCTGTCTGAAACGTTTCAGACAGGCATTGTTATTGCAGATATGTCCGTCTATATAGCAGATTTAATTACTTCGATACAAGGCAGCAAGCCGCAGACAGTACAAGTAGTACGGCAAGGCGCAGCAACGCCGTAGCGAAAGTTAAGTTAATCTGCTATAGCGGAAAAAGCAGATACTCGGGTCAAGCCCGAGCATAATGAAATAAATGAAATATAGGATCAAAATGGTTTTTGCAAATGTCTACGGCTTTTTTAAGAGCTTGTTGCAAAGGTCTCGGCTTTAAGGCCATAACCAAGCCCATACCCGCCGCCCTTCGCTTTCCAGTACCATGCGGGTGCGGCAGGCGGCGGCGGTATTCATGCTTTCCAACCCGATGCCATCGCTGGCCAGCCGCGCGGCAATACGCGGATGCAGAAACTGCTGCCGCTCGCCGGTGCCCACCAATATGACTTCGGGCCGTTCGTTTTGCGCGGCGATGGCGTTTAAAAACACTTCGGCAGTTAAATCCTGCGGTGTCAAACCATCGAGGGTTTCCAATACGCTGCCGGTCAGGAAAACCGGTTCCTGAACGCGCTCGCCGTTGATTTCCAGATAGCCGTTGCCGCAGCCGGTGAGGTCGTAGGTTTGTTGTGTGCGGTTTTCTTCAATCTGCATGGTGGTTTCCGATATGCTGAAATTAAAGAGGATGGGAAAAATGAAAAGGGCTAAGCCGCCGGCAATTCGTTTTTCAGCCGAAGGTGCAAAAATACATGATTTCGGGTAATATTAATCATTTTTTTCAGAGTTTATCGTTCAAGCCGTTGCAAAGCAACTTTCACCGGCATCGAGCGGTGCGGCAGCTGGCGTACAGTTTAACTAGGAGGCAGGATGAAGCCCATTAATATCGGTATTTTGGGATTGGGAACCGTCGGTAAAGGGGCGGTGGAAGTATTGCAGGACAATGCGGCGGAAATCAGCCGCCGTTTGGGCCGCGAAATCAACATTTTCATGGTATCCAGCCGCGATACCGAAAAAGCGCGCTCCATCTGCCCGCCGAATACCCTGATTACCAATGATCCTTTCGAAGTGGTACGCCATCCCGAAGTAGATATCGTCGCCGAGTTGTTCGGCGGTACCGATATTGCCCGCAAGCTGATTTTGGAAGCGCTGGAACACGGCAAACACGTGGTAACCGCCAATAAAAAACTCTTGGCCGAATACGGCAACGAGATTTTCGCGCTGGCGGAAAAAAATAATCTGATGGTGCAGTTTGAAGCGGCGGTGGCCGGCGGCATTCCGATTATCAAGGCTTTGCGCGAGGGGCTGGCCGCCAATAATATCCAGTCTATTGCCGGCATCATCAACGGTACCAGCAATTTCATTCTTTCCGAAATGCGCGAAAAAGGCAGCGCGTTTGCCGATGTGTTGAAAGAAGCGCAGGCGCTGGGTTATGCAGAGGCCGATCCGACTTTCGATATCGAAGGCCACGATGCAGGTCATAAAATCACGATTATGTCGGCATTGGCTTTCGGTACGCCGATGAATTTCGAAGCTTGCTATCTGGAAGGCATCAGCCGTTTGGAAAGCCGCGATATCCAGTATGCCGAAGAGCTGGGCTACCGCATCAAGCTATTGGGCATCACCCGCAAAACGGAGCAGGGCATCGAATTGCGCGTGCATCCGACTTTGGTGCCGGAAAGCCGCCTGATTGCCAATGTAAACGGCGTGATGAACGCAGTGCGCGTAGACGCCAATATGGTGGGCGAGACGCTTTATTACGGCCCCGGTGCGGGGTCGCTGCCGACGGCAAGTTCGGTGGTGGCCGATATTATCGACATCAGCCGCCTGATTAGTGCGGATTCCGGCAACCGGGTGCCGCATTTGGCTTTCCAACCGACCCAAGTTCAAAAACAGCGGATTTTGCCGATCGAAGAAATCACCAGCAGCTATTATTTGCGTGTTCGGGTAGAGGATAAGCCGGGCGTGTTGGGCCGTATTGCCGGCTTGCTGGCTGATGAAAGCGTATCCATCGAGGCTTTGATTCAGAAAGGCGTGCAAGACGACAGCACGCCGGAAATCGTGATTCTCACCCATAGTACCCAAGAGAAAAAAGTGAAAAAAGCGATTGCGGCGATTGAAGATCTGCCGTTTGTACACAAGCCGGTTGTGATGATCCGTATGGAGAGCCTGCATGGACGACAAGGATAAACAAGCTGTTGCCGACCCAACGCAGGAGCAAGCGGAGCAAACGCGCCGTGCCAAGGCCAAAATCCGTACCATCCGCATCTGGTTTTGGGTGGTGATTTCCATGTTTCTCGGCTTCTTTTTCCTGTCGCAATGCGCGATGAGCAAGCCGAAAGCCAAAGAAGTTATCATCGAATCGTGCGTGAAGAACGTACCGTATTCGGAGAAATGGCAGCAGGATTTGCAAGCCAACGGTTTGGCGGGGCAATCGGATAAAGTAATCTTGGATTATTGCGTGTGCATGTGGAACGAGCCTTTGGATAAACTCAATCACAACCAGTTGAAATCCATGAGCAAAATCAGTGCGGAAGAGCAGCTTGCCTTGCTGGGCGGTGCCGATGCCTTTAATGCGCGCGATAAGCAATGTATCGCCAAATTGGGCGCGGCGGCAAAATAAATTAAATAGCTTATTTTGGCAAATGCCTGTCTGAAAAGTTTTCAGACAGGCATTTCTGTATTCACTTAAAAGAAATGGGTTGGATTCCGTATAATAAGCCACTCGGTTATTGCCCTGAGCAGCATCAAGCATCGATTTTGCACCATTTGTACGGTCGGCAATTTGCAGCTGGATTGTGAAGTTAAGCCACTATAAAATACTTTTTCCCAAGAGAAGAGCACCCATAAAAGGAAGATAACATGAAAAGAATAATGAAACCGGCTTTATTAACGGTTGCCATTGCCATCGGTTTGTCGGCTTGCGCCACAGCGAAAAAATCCTCGGATTATGATTTGGATTTCAGCAAACAACGCGGTAGTGCCAAAACCATGCAGGTAAATGGTGAAACGGTGGCTTATCGTGCTTATGAAAACATTGTTTATGTGCAAAAACCGGTAGATACCGTTTACCAAAGCATCAATATCTACATTCCCGAGGCTTATTTTAACGGCGGCAGCATCAATGGCTTTAGCGCCGATACCGCGCCGATTTTCTTTCCTAATCAAGTCGGCGGCTATATGCCCGGCAAACCGGGAGAACCGGATAAAGCAGGCTTCGGCCCCTCTACCGGTAAAGCCGATGCAATGCAGGTAGCATTGTCGCAGGGTTACATAGTGGCTTCGCCCGGTGCACGCGGCCGGACTTCTTCCAGCGGTAAAGCGCCTGCTGCCATTGTCGATTTGAAGGCGGCAGTGCGCTATCTGAAAGCCAATGATAAAGTGATGCCCGGTGACGCCGGTAAAATTATTTCCAACGGCACCAGTGCCGGCGGCGCTTTGTCGGTATTGCTGGGTGCCAGCGGCAATAGTGCCGATTACGAACCTTATCTGCGCTCTTTGGGCGCCGCCAAAGCGGGCGATGATATTTTCGCCGTTTCCGCTTATTGCCCGATCACTATTCTCGAACACGCCGATGCGGCTTATGAGTGGCAGTTTAACGGTATCAAAGATTACCAATCCATGAACATCAGTATGTTGGATTATAAAGTCGAGCGCAAACTGGTTCCCGGTACGCTGACCGATGCGCAGGTGAAACTTTCCGATGCCTTAAAGCCACAGTTTTCGCCTTATGTAAACAGTCTCGGATTAAAAGATACCGCCGGCCGGCCGCTTGCGCTGGATAAAAACGGTAACGGCAGTTTCAAGCGTTATGTAGAGGCGCATATTATGCAATCTGCTCAAAAACAGTTGGATGCAGGCAAAGATTTGAGCGATCGGAAATGGTTGGCTATTCGTAACGGCAAAGTAACCGGCATGGATTTCTTCGCATATGCCAAGGCTGCCGGCCGTATGAAAACACCGCCTGCTTTTGATGCGGTGGATTTGAGCGCCGGCGAAAACCAGTTGTTTGGTACCGCTACCGTCGATAAACAACACTTTACCGCCTTCTCACAGCAACACAATACCGCCGAGGGTGCGACCCGCGCCGATGAACATACCGTTAAACTGATGAACCCGATGTACTACATCGGCCAGGCGCAGAATCCGCAAAACTGGCGTATTCGCGTCGGTACTGCCGACCGCGATACTTCGTTGGCCATTGCTTCGTTGGTGAGTGCCAAGTTGGAAAACAGCGGGAAAACCGTTGATTTCGCCATGCCTTGGGATCAGCAACACGGCGGCGACTATGATTTGGACGAACTGTTTGCCTGGATGAAGCAGGTATCTGCGCAGGCTAAATAAAACAGGCAGAATGCCTGTTTGAAACGATAGTGTTACGCTCGCGAGGGGTAACATGATTTTTCAGACAGGCATCTCATATGTTCAATCAATTAAGAAAAAAATAGGTGGGCATGACAAAACGTTTATTACAACGAGGTTAAAGCAACACGAAAGAACGGCTTGCTGCACAGTACTAGAAATAAGTTATCCGCCATATCATGCCTGTCTGAAAAAATATTGCTTACATTATGAATACATTATGCCCATGCCCATCCGGCTTGCCATACGAAGCTTGCTGCGCACCGCTGCACCGCGGCGAGCGCCACGCAGCCGATGCCGAAACCCTGATGCGTTCGCGTTATGCCGCCTATGCGTTGCGGCAAACCAATTATTTGATTGAAACCACAGTGCCGGCGCAACAGCATTTGTTAAACCGTGCGGCCATCGATGCTTGGAGCCGCGACAGCGAATGGCTGGGGTTGACGGTTATACAACACAAACCGAAAGCGGGTAAGCGGCACGCACAGGTTGAATTTGAAGCGCGTTTTCTTGAAAACGGCGAAACACGCAGCCACCACGAATTGTCCGCTTTCGTTCAAATCGACCGGCGCTGGTATTTTATCGATCCTACCGTGCCGCTGCCCGGCATGAAAACGCCGTGTTTTTGCGGTTCCGGTAAAAAATTCAAACAATGCTGCGGGCAATTTTTACGGGATTGAATGCGTTCAGACAGGCATCGGCGGTTGAAATGCCTGTCTGAAAACCTTTGGACAAATAATAAAAAAAGGTGCGGCTTTCGCCACACCCAAACACACACACATCAAGAGGAAATGATTAACGGTTTTAATAGTTTATTAAACATTCGGCCCTTTATCGGCCTGCTTTTTAACCCAGAAAAACAAGAATGCTGCAATAATAACCACCATAAATATGGTGATAAAAGAAAGTATCCCTACAGGTGATCTAAATAATTCGGCAATTAATTCCATACGCTGCTCCCGGATTTTTATGAAGATGAAGGGTATTCGAACATCGAAAATCATCGATTACCGTGTCGTCTTATCTTGCTGAATAAAAGTGATATAGTTGTTTCAGTGTATTCTAATCAATAACAGCGACACGTGCTTTGATACAGGTCAACAGAGTAACCATTTTAGTTGTAATACTCTATAACGGATTAACTTAACTTTCGCGAAGGCTCTGCTGAGGCAAAGCTTGGAGAGAACGATTTTGTAAGCCGATAAAGCGGCAACAGAATCGGTTTCGTACGTGTGTACCGTCTTCGGCTTGCTGCTTTGTATCCAAGTAATTAAATCCGCTACATTTGACGTCAACCGAAGATAGGTTTCGAAACTATAAATATGCCTGTGTGACATAACATAAAAAGCCGCCCAATAGGCGGTATTTTTTACGTCTTTAATTATTTGCCGGAGGGAGTAAATGCGTCAGAGAAGAAATATTCCGGCCGTAAACGGTGATGGGTGCACAGCAAATCATAAGCCGTTTCCACCATGGCTGCCGATCCGCAGGCATAAACGCAAGCTTGCGACATATCGGGATAATCGGCAACGGCATGGGTTTGTACATAACCCGTCGCGCCGCTCCAGCCCTCATGCGGGCGGGATAATACCGGAGTCAAAGATGCGTTGGGCAAACGCTTAATCCAGTCTTCTGCCTGTTGCAAGCGGTATAAGTCGCTTAAATACCGCCCGCCCCAGTAAAGATGAATACGGCGCATGGAGTTTTGGCGGGTCAACTGTTGCAGCAGGCTTTGAACCGGTGCAAAGCCGGTGCCGGTGGCCAAGATAATCAGAGGTTTATCACTATCCTGCGGAATGGCGTTGCCAAGGGGACCTCGGATGCGCAAAATGCTTTTTTCAACGATTTGGGGACTATCGCCAAACAACATACTGCTAAACGCCCCGCCTAAATGATTGCGGACGTGTAATTCTAATTGTTCGGGATGTTTCGGATTGCCGGCGAGCGAGTAGCTGCGGGTTACGCCGCTTTTGAGCAAAACGTCGACATATTGCCCGGCATAAAAAGAGAAAGGCGCAGTTTTAGGCAAATCCAGCGACACAATGGCGGTATTGGCCAGATATTCGATTGCGGAGACCCGGGAGGGTACGGTTTTAACCGGCAATACGCCTGCTCCTCGATATCCGGGCATGTCGATTTCCAAATCACTCTGAGCCGTGCTGCAACACAATAGAATATAGCGGTTTTGTGCTTCTTCTTCATTAATGGCCATTTCGAAATGCGGTTGCCAAACGCCTGTTTTGCCGCTTATTAAGCGGGCTTTGCATTGGCCGCATACGCCGCTTTGGCAGGAATGCGGCAGATTCAAGCCTTGCCGCTTGGCGGCCGACAACACCGGTTCGTCACTGTCTACGGTGAAAGATTCTTGTTGGGAAACTAGGGTAACGTTGTGTGGCATGGTGTGATCAGGCGCGGAAGAAAAGCTTATTATAACGAATTTCAAACGAGAATTTTATTTCAGGCCAATTAGTGGTAAGATGCGTTCTTAACAAATCTTGTATTTAACGTCTAAATTTGGAGATATTCATGAAAAAAACCTTATTGGCTGTTATGGTCGCAGCTTTCGGTTTGAGTGCGTGTAGTAGCTTGGATGGCAAAAGCCCGAGTGAAATGGTTAAGATTACCACCGAGCGAAGTCTAACCAAAGATTACAGCTATAATTTCAACGGCGAGGCAAGAGCATTTTTAAGCGACAAAGATAAAGGCGTCGCACCTGCAATTTCCGCTGAAATAGAGGCTAAACAAGCATCAGAGGCCGGTAAATCTGTCGATACCATGCAAAAAGAGGCGGATGCAGCGATAGTGGGCGCAGATGAGAAAAAATAAATTTCTGCCAAAGAGAATAAGAGCAAAGCGGAAGATAATGAGTATGCTGATGAAATCAATATTGGTGCAAACATTGTGAATGGCATACAAAAATATCCGGCCGCGGCAGTGTATTTGAACGACAGCCGATTGTTTTTCAATGGTGCGGTGGATTTGCGGGCGAAAAAAATAGAAATCGTTCCGGAGTTGCAAATCAAGGCACGTAATGAGTTTAGTAGTATTAAGATGCCGATTTTATTGGACGGTAACGACATGAGTGTTTCTGTCGATACCCCGGCAACTATTCCGATGGTATTGAATTTCTTTATCCAAGACCCGACTATGCGTGCGCGATTGGTTAATCAGTCTATACGTTTTAATTGGGCGGATATGGAAGACAAAACGATTCCGGTCAAGAGTACGCTGAAAGCAGTAGTAAAGAGCGCTTATACGGCCTATAACAGTATTCCGGCCGACCAATTCCGTTTGGATGAAATGGATGAATTCGGTAAACGTGTCGGTGCGCGTTACCGCATCAGTGTGGTTTTCACCAAGGAAAATGAAGAAGCCTATTATCAGGCATTTGTAAAAGAGTTTAATGAGGAGTTGACCCGTCTGGAAATTGCCGGACGCGATGAGGGTTCGACCCGCGAGGGCTATGATAAAGTACGCCAATTTTTCGAATCTCTCAGCGATAGTATGTTGTCTGTACCTGCAACCGACTCATGGCTGGGCAGCCCGCTGATTGAAAGTATTTATCTGGATCGCAAAGGCCGCACGGTTGGCAAACGCAATTATGTGCAGATAAACGGTACTGAAAAAGCGTTCAATATCGATATGAGTATGGCGATGAACCGTTTTGGCCGCCCGGTTTTCACTTATCAGCCGAAAGCTTCGGAAAGCATCAGCTTTAAAGAATTGATGGAAGCCTATAAAAAAAGCGAAAGTGAAAGCGGCGAAACTTCGGATGAAACGGAAGTAAGCGAAGATGCTGCTGCGGAAGTTATCGAGGCACCGGCTGTGAAGAAACAAGCGGTTAAAAAGAAGAAAGCCAACAGCAAACAAAAACGCCGTTAAATTAGGGTGATAATGAAAATGCCTGTCTGAAAAAAGGTTATAAACTTTTTCAGACAGGCATTTTCCATACACAAGTGTAGGTTTGATGCATCAATAGCGAAGAAAATCAGTAAAGTTTATGAAAAAAACTTGGATTGTGGCGGATATGGCTTAATATGGGAGACGTCAGTGCAGCATTTGCACTGCATCTATCTAAGGAATACAGATATGAATAAACGCACCACCACCGCTTTGCTGACCATGTTGGTTCTGGCTGCCAGCGCGGGCGTTCAAGCTAAAGAGAAAAAAATCAACATCAAGGAAAATACTTCGGGCCTGCCGGCGGCATTATCCGACAGCATCGCCCAGACATCGGTATCCATGGGTGTGAAAGAGCCGTTAACCATCAGCCGCAGTGGTGACAATGCTGTCGTTTCCGGTTCAACCTCCACTTCATGCCGCATCAAATTATCGCAAGGTGCTAATCCCAATATTATGGGTATCTCTTGTAAATAAAGTTGCAGAATGAATCATGCCTGCCTGAATATATTTTCAGACAGGCATTTTGTTTGGTTTAATGATATAGTCGATTCAAATAAAATGTCCGGTGTATCGCGGACGTTTTCGTCCGCTTTTTATGTATGATTCTGGATATTTTTCGGACGGGGACGTCCGCGCTCCAATATCGGAGTTTTATTTTAAATCCACTATAAATTTAGCTTTGCATTAATGGGCCTGATGGCCGATTTGGAAAGTCAGCGTGCTGTAGCTGGAAAGTTTCTGGCAGACTTTCTGGTCTGCGTAATCAACTTTATGTTCGACATTGGCTTTCCAGAAACCTTGGCGCAACGGAATAATGTCTACCGTACCGTCATCACCGGTTTTATCGTAAAAAGCTTGTGCTTCCACTTTATGTGATTTGCTGCGGTCGCTGGTGTCGAAACCGTCAAAGGTGGCGGTTACCACTGCATTGGGCAAAGGCTCGCCGTTGAACAATACTTTTACTTTAAAACGCTCGCCGACATGAATATTGGCCGGATTATCCATCGGTACGATTTCCAAACCGTAGCCAACCGGGCGGGTAACGATTTTGGTATCCGCGCTTTCATGGCCGACATTTACCACATTTTTGCCATACATGCGTGTTTGCTCGCAATATTCTGCATCCGGCATCGCTTTCATATCCGTTTGTTTCCAACCTTCGCGGTTTTTCGACCAGAAAGTCGGTTGATATTCCGCAATCAACAGATAGCTGCCTTCTTTTACCGGCTTTTTGCTTTCGTATTGATAGTTATAACGGCCTTTTTGCTGCAAATCCTCTTTGCCGTTTTCAGTAACCAGTTGCATCGGGCGGCGGAAAATATGCAGGCGGTCTTGTGCGATCGGTTCCAATTCAGGAAATTCACCATAACCCAATTCGGCTTTCAGAATTTCCCCGCCGTGCGTATGGTTGCTGGTTACCCATACACGGTGGGCATGGGCGGCTGTGGTGCAGAGGATTAAACCGGCCAAAAGCAGCTGTTTTGTTTTCATGAATAGAAATTCCTTGATGTGATAGGGGTTATTAAAAGAAATGTTATACTATAACAAAAATAATTAAAAATAAATAAGCGGGAGAAAAAATGCAGAAAGAGAGGATGGTTTTATTGGGCAAACGAGTATAGATAGTGAAATTAGACGTATCTTGGTGTGCAAAAGATACGCCTGTCTGAAAGCTTGACGATAGTGAATCCACTACCATATTTCGCTACGGCGCTGTTGAATCTTACCGTACTGTTCCTACTGATGCCTTGTATCGAAAATGTGTGAATCCACTATATACCTTCGGGCTGATACGGCGGTTTAAGCCAGCAGAGCAACCAGGCTTTGGCTGTTATTACAAATGCCGTTATCCTGTTGCGGTACGCTGATTGCAGACTCGATAATCAGCAGATTTTGCGGGCGGCCGGTATGCAGGCCGAAGCGGATGGCAGCAGGTGTGAACGGTAGATTATGGCGTCGTGCGAAGGCTTCGGCGCGTTGGTTGGCGGTTTCCAGCATGGTTTTTAAATGGCCTTCCAGATGAAAGGCACGGGCTTGTAAGACTAAAATGCGGGCGGCAAACCAATCGGCTTCTTCGGTAAAAGTGGCTGGGCTGATTTGTTCGAAATCGTGGCGCTGAGCGGCAATCAGCGTTGCTAAGGTACGGATTTGCGGAATCATGGCTTCGCTAAATAAAGGATGGTTGCTGCTGGGGAGCGAAGTTTGCAGGAATTCGGGGCGGTGGGCGTTGCCATCCACTACGAGGTGGCAAACGCTAAGCGTTTCGGTTGCGGGAGCGGGTTTGATGGTTAATTGGGCGGTTTGCATAATGGTCTCCTGAAGTGTTGGATTTTTTATCAGGCGGCCATCGGATATTCAGATAATAAAACAGCCGCCGGTAAGATAACGGGCGGCTTTTTGTTTCGCTTCTATCTGTTTCAGACAGGCATGAACAAGCACCGCGCGTTGGAGCGGTACCAATAAAAATAAGCAAAGGCGCTGGTGTTCATGTTGAAACTCTCGGTTGAAGCGAAAAATAATTGTGGGCAAGCTTAAAACAACTTACCTAGGATTGTCAATAACCAATTAACAAATGCAAGCAACATGGCAATGAATTCACGCAAACCTTCCATGTTACGCTCCCCATTTCTGCATGAGGTTGTGCTCGATGCGCAGTTGGTCGAGAATTCGCGCCACGACAAAATCCACCAAGTCTTCCATGCTCTTGGGATGATGGTAGAAGCCCGGCGAGGGCGGCAGAATCACTGCGCCCCATTGCGAGAGTTTGAGCAGGTTTTCCAGATGCAGGGTGGAAAAAGGGGCTTCGCGTGGTACGATAATCAGCAAGCGGCGCTCTTTTAAACAAACATCGGCGGCCCGTTCGATTAAATGGTCTGAGGTGCCGTGTGCAACTGCCGCCACTACGCCCATACTGGCCGGGCAAATAACCATGGCATCGGCAGGATTGGTACCGGAGGCGGGGGGAGCGAACCATTCGTCTTTGCCGAATACCCGCAATTGTTCGGCATTTACCCGAAAGTGTTCACACAGCATTTGCTGGCAGGCTTTGGCATCGCTCGGCAATATCCAGTTGCTTTCTTGGCGAGCGACGACTTGTGCGGCTTGGGAGTAAAGCAACCACACGGTTTTTCCGGCTTGTAGCAAACACTCGAGCAGGCGCATGCCGTAGGGCAGGCCGGAGGCGCCGGTAAATGCTAGGGTAACGGTTTGGATGGGGTGGGCGGTATTCATTGATTTCGCTTTATGCGGATGATAGCGGTTCTGACAAGGTAAACGGTTGAAAAGTTGCCATTTTCTTTTTCAGACAGGCATGGTTTTAAAACAGACCAAAATGGCGGCAGATATAGAGCAGTAATAAAAACAAAGGCAGCAAGAGCCATAAAGTCGCTTTCTTTAGAGCCGTTTCGTTACGCAGGTGATGGCTAATCACTTCGAATAACACAAATTTCAGCAAAAAAGCAAACTCGCAGGCGAGAATGATGCCGCGAATCAAGTGGCTGCCGGCGGTGTGGCCGGGTCGGAGCTGGAACAGCAATACGCTGGCGGCCGGAATCAAACAGACCAAGAGCCAGCGCCAAAGCATATTTTTTGAACGGGTTTCTGCCATCAGCGGGTGCCGAAAATTTTATCGCCGGCGTCGCCGAGCCCGGGAATGATGTAGCCTTGTTCGTTGAGGTGGCTGTCGAGTGCGGCGGTATAAATCATTACATCGGGATGCGCCTCGTTGACCAAACGTACGCCTTCGGGGGCGGCTACCAGTACCAAGGCTTTGATGTTTCGGCAACCTTTGCTTTTCAGTAAATCGATGGTTGCGACCATGGATCCGCCGGTGGCCAGCATGGGGTCGATAATCAAAGCAGGGCGCTCGTGCATGCCGCTGACGAATTTTTCAAAATAGGAAACCGGTTTCAAGGTTTCTTCATCACGCTGCAGGCCGACAACGCTGATTTTGGCGGTGGGAATCAAATCGAGCACACCGTCGAGCATGCCCAAGCCGGCACGCAGAATCGGTACCACGGTTAAGGTTTTTCCTTTAATCCGCTCACCTTGCAGGGGACCGCACCAGCCTTCTATATCGTACAACTCGGTGGAAAAATCACGGGTAGCTTCATAAGCCATCAGGCGGCCCAGTTCGGTGGTGAGGGTACGGAATTTATAAGTGCTGCAATCGGCTTCGCGCATCAAGGTCAGCTTGTGCTTCACCAGCGGGTGTTCAATAATGGTGAGTTTCATGGGGCCTCTCGGTATGTTGAGGAATTTTGCGGTATTATAAGGTTTATCCGAACAGTCGGAAAGACAGCCAGATGCCTTTGCAAAACGACTCGGGCGTATTGCTTAATTACAATATAGCCGTATCTATGTAGAAACAAACGATAACGGATATTTTGCTTTTCAGACAGGCATGGTTTCTTATTTTTATGATGAATAAACTTATTATTACCGGCCATAGCCAGGGGTTGGGTAAAGCGCTGGCCGAATATTATTTGCAAGAAAACTGGCAGGTTTTGGGCATTTCCCGAACACTGTGGCCGCAAGCGCCGGAAAATTTGCAGCAGTATGCGCTGGATTTGGCTGATAACCAGCGTTTACGGCAGGCATTTCCCGGGGGTCTATTGGCAGACTTTTTGCACGATGCCACACAATGGTTGTTGATTAATAATGCCGCGCAAGTTGCTCCTAATGCTCTGGCCGGTATTGCCGGACTGGATCCGGTTGTGTCTTCGGTGTCGCTCAATATCTTGGCTCCTTTGTTGTTGAGCGAGGAAGTTATCCGTACGGCACCGGCGGGTAGCCAAGGAGGGATTGTGCATATCAGCAGCGGTGCCGGCCGCAAAGCGTATCCCGGTTGGAGTGTATATGGTGCGGGCAAAGCCGCGCTGGATCATCATGCACTTTGTTTGGCGGCAGAACAACATCCGCAATTGAAGGTAGCCAGCATTGCACCGGGCGTGGTTGATACGGCTATGCAGGCTGAGATACGCAAATCATCTAAGCAAGATTTTCCGCTGTTGCCGCGCTTTCTGGCTTTAAAACGCGAAGGCGGTTTGATTTCTGCACAACAGGCGGCTGTCGCCATTGCCCGTTTTATTGCTTCGCCATCTTTTGGTCGCGAAGTGGTGGCAGATATCCGCGATTGGATGCCTGTCTGAAAAAATAAGCAAAGCAAATAAGAAGGATAGTGAAATGAGCAAAACCGACTTCCAATCCACCTTGAAAGCCTTGGGGCAACAAGCTAAAGCGGAGGCAGAACGGAAAAAAAACGCCGAGGCGGTCGAGCTAAAAAAGCAACGTGAGGCGGTAGACTTCGCCCAAGAAATAGGCGCGGTTACTCCTTTAAAAAACAGCCGCCGCTATTCTCCGCCGCGTGATAATACACCGATTAAAATACGCCCTGCGGAAGAAAGCCTGTTGGATGAGCGCGATTATTTTTATGTCGGCGAAGGGCAATGGTTGGATATACCGGCTTCGTTCAGCAAAAACGGCCAAGGCCAAAACGATATCCGCCGGCTGCAAACCGGGCACTGGGAAGTGGTGGCCGATGTGGATTTGCACGGCTATAACCAAGAGGAAGCGCAAAAAGTATTAAACGAATTTATCGAGTTTGTGAAAAAACGCGGAGTGTGCGGCGAAATCGTACATGGCAGCGGCTTGGGATCTTCGGGCTATCAGCCAGTATTGAAAAATCTGGTGCGTCGCTGGCTGATGGCGCATCCAGATGTACTGGCCTATGCCGAGCCGCATAAAGGTAATGATGGAGCGGTACGGATACTATTAAAGCGCCAGCACCGGGAAGGTTAGAACGCACAATATGAACAGGCCTGTCTGAAAATACTTTAGATACCCAATTAAAAAAAAGGTAAAAGTATTTTCAGACAGGCATTTTTGAAATCTTTTCGGGATAAACTCAATTACCTTGGAATCATCCTTGATTACTGTTTAATATGTTATATAGCGAATTAACTTAATTCTCGCTACGGCGTTGCTACGCCTTGCCGTACTACTTGTACAGTCTGCGGCTTGCTGCCTTGTATCGAAAATTAATTAAATCCGCTATATGATTTGAAATATCAGACGCCATAATCAAACCCTGTGTTGTATTTCGTTGCGAAGGCTCGCTTACCTTAAGATATTTTCCACTAGCCTGTTTTCGAAATTGATGCTTTTGATTGATTGATAAACTTAAAATTTTCATATTAGAAAAAATTTAATTCACTTATGAATATTTTATTGATTTTGATTAAATTAACGCCTGTTTTTTTTCGATTATGTACTATTCTACTATTTGCTAGTTACTGCAATAACTGATACGATTCAATGGTTAGATGAATGACCGTCGATTGCTTATGTTATATTTTATTTTCATAAGTGTTAACGGATAATAATTTCAGGTTTTATACGAAAAACGGCGCTCAGCAAAACAGCTTGTCGCCTGTCCATAATGCTCAACAGAAGGGATCGCAATATGTCCACCCAAATTCAAGATATTGATCCGATTGAAACCCAGGAATGGTTAGATGCATTGAGCTCGGTATTGGAAAAAGAAGGTACCGAACGTGCACATTTCCTGTTGGAAAATCTGGTTAGATATACCCGCCGCCGCGGCGTCCACCTGCCTTTTGATTCTACCACTGCTTACCTGAATACCATTCCGGTCGGCAGTGAGCAAAAATCACCCGGCGATCCCGAGTTGGAGCACCGTATCCGTTCGTACGTGCGTTGGAATGCATTGGCGATGGTATTGCGCGCCAGCAAGAAAAATTTGGAATTAGGCGGTCATATTGCATCCTTCCAATCGGCAGCGACTTTGTATGATGTGGGTTGGAACCATTTCTGGAAAGGTAATACTGACGGCCAAGAAGGCGATATGGTATTTTTCCAAGGCCACTCAGCACCGGGCATGTACGCACGCGCCTTTATCGAAGGCCGTTTGACCGAAGAGCAGTTGGCCAATTTCCGACAAGAAGTCGACGGTAAAGGCTTGTCTTCTTATCCTCACCCCCATTTGATGCCTGATTTCTGGCAATTCCCTACCGTATCCATGGGCTTGGGCCCGCTGATGGCGATTTATCAGGCGCGTTTCCTAAAATATCTGGAAAGCCGCGGCTTGGCGAAAACCAAAGGCCGTAAAGTGTGGTGTTTCTGCGGCGACGGCGAGATGGACGAACCCGAAAGCCGCGGTGCCATTCAATTGGCGGCCCGAGAAGGTTTAGATAACCTGATTTTCGTGGTGAACTGTAACTTGCAACGTTTGGACGGTCCGGTACGCGGCAACAGCAAAATCATTCAAGAATTGGAAGGCGAATTCCGCGGTGCCGGCTGGAATGTGCTGAAAGTGATTTGGGGCAGCCGTTGGGACGGCTTGTTGGCGCAAGACACCAACAACCTGTTGAAACAACGCATGGAAGAGTGCGTAGACGGTGATTACCAAACCTATAAAGCCAAAGACGGTGCTTATGTACGCGAACATTTCTTCGGCAAATATCCCGAATTGAAAGCCATGGTGGCCAATATGTCGGATGAGGAAATTTTCGCCCTCAACCGTGGCGGCCATGACCCGCACAAAGTGTATGCGGCTTATTATGAAGCCGTAAACAATCCCGGCGGCCGCCCGACCATTATTTTGGCTAAAACCATTAAAGGTTACGGCATGGGTGCATCCGGTGAAGCGCAAAACTCAACGCACCAACAGAAAAAAATGGATATCGACTCGCTGAAAAAATTCCGCGACCGTTTCGGTATTCCGGTGACCGATGAAGAATTAGAAGCAGGGCCTCCGTTTATCCGCCCGGCAGAAGACAGCCCGGAAATGCAATATCTGCGCGAACGCCGCGCAGCGTTGGGCGGATACGTTCCTTCACGTTCGCCTTCTACCGAAGTGCTACCGATTCCCGAGCTTTCCGCTTTTGATTCGCAGCTGCAATCAAGCGGTGATCGTGAATTCTCCACCACTATGGCGTTTGTTCGCATCCTGAATACCTTGATGAAAGACAAACAGCTGGGTAAACGCGTGGTACCGATTGTACCGGACGAAAGCCGTACCTTCGGTATGGAAGGTATGTTCCGTCAATACGGTATCTGGAACCCTGCCGGCCAGAATTATGTGCCGCAAGACCAAGACCAGCTGATGTTCTATAAAGAATCGGTTGACGGTCAAATTTTGCAAGAAGGTATTAACGAACCGGGTGCAATGGCCGACTGGATTGCTGCGGCAACCAGTTATGCCAACAATGATTTCGCAATGATTCCGTTCTACATTTATTATTCTATGTTCGGTTTCCAACGTATCGGTGATCTGGCTTGGGCAGCCGGCGACATGCAGGCGCGAGGCTTCTTGTTGGGCGGCACTTCCGGCCGAACTACCTTGAACGGCGAAGGCTTGCAACATGAAGACGGCCATAGCCATGTTCAGGCGGATCTGATTCCGAACTGCGTTTCTTACGATCCGACGTACGCTTATGAAGTGGCTGTGATTGTACAAAACGGTTTGAAACGGATGTATGTCAATCAAGAAAATGTATTCTTCTACATTACATTGCTCAACCAAAACTACGCTCATCCGGAAATGCCTGTCGGTGTCGAAGAGCAAATCCTTAAAGGTATGTATTGCCTGAAAGAAGGTGCTAAAGGCAAACTGAACGTGCAGTTGCTGGGTTGCGGCGTTATGCTGACTGAAGTATTGGCCGGTGCCGAATTGCTGAAAGCCGATTTCGGCGTTGATGCCGATATCTGGAGCGTACCTTCATTCAATGAACTGAAACGCGACGGTATGGAATGCGAGCGCTATAACCGCCTGCACCCGCTGGAGGCGCCTAAAGTACCGTATGTACAGCAGCAACTGGCAGGCCGCAGCGGTCCGGTGATTGCCTCTACTGACTACATCCGTACTTTTGCCGAAGGCATCCGCCCGTATATCGAGGCTGATTATGTGGTGTTGGGAACAGACGGATTCGGTCGCAGCGACTCACGCGACAACCTGCGCGATTTCTTTGAAGTAGATCGTTACCATGTTGTCGTTGCCGCATTGAGCGCTTTGGCCGAACAAGGCAAAATCGATCGATCTGTGGTGCAGCAGGCTATCGTGAAATACGGCATCAATACCGATGTCGCGCCGAGCTGGAAACGCTGAGTATCAGACTGAGTATCGGGCGGCATCTGCCGTCGGCAAGCTGCCCGACAAAAGAATTGACGCGTGTAAATGCTGCTAAGCCAGCATGCGCAAACCTGATTCCTAAAGGAAAAAAACGATGAGCCAAATCGTAGAAATCAAAGTACCCGATATCGGCGGCCACGATAATGTAGATGTGATTGCCGTTGAAGTGAAAGCGGGAGACACCATTGCTGTCGACGACACCCTGATTACATTGGAAACCGATAAAGCCACTATGGATGTTCCTGCGGATACCGCAGGCGTGGTAAAAGAGGTTAAGATCAAAGTAGGCGACAAAGTATCGGAAGGAAGTGTGATTCTGACTGTTGAAGCTGCCGGTGAATCTCATGCACAGGCTGAACAGGCTGAAGCACCTGCTAAAGAAGTGCCAGCGACTTCAGCACCCGCACCACAGGCGGCACCTGAAGCTTCAGCCGCCTCTGCTCCTGCTGCATCCGGCGGCGGAGTAAGCGTGGTGGAAGTACCCGATATCGGCGGCCACGACAATGTTGACGTGATTGCGGTAGAGATTAAAGTAGGCGATACCGTTGCGGTGGACGATACGCTGATTACCTTGGAAACCGATAAAGCTACCATGGATGTGCCTTCAACGGCTGCCGGTGTGGTAAAAGCGGTTTACATTAAGGTGGGTGATAAAGTTTCGCAAGGCGCAAAAATTATTGAATTAGAAGGCGAAGCTGGTGCTGCCACCCCCGCTCCTCAGCAAGCCGAAACTCCTGCGGAGCAAGCCCCCAAAGCTGCCGAGACGCAAGCGCCGAAAGCCGCTGCTCCGGCAACAGCTCCCACTACTGCGGCGCAGGCGCCGAAAACCGCTTACGGCAATACGCCGTTTAACGAAGCAGGTTTTGCTAAAGCGCATGCCGGCCCTTCTACCCGTAAATTGGCACGCGAATTGGGCGTTGATTTGTCTTTGCTGCAAGGTACCGGCGCGAAAGGCCGTATCACCGGTGAAGATGTTAAAGCATTCGTGAAAACCACCATGCAGAATGTGGCCGGAAAAAGTGTGGCTGCTGCTGCACCTTCATTGGGCGGCGGCCTCGACTTGCTGCCGTGGCCGAAAATCGATTTCAGCAAATTCGGCGAGATCGAAACCCAGCCGCTTTCCCGCATCAAGAAAATCTCTGGTCAAAATCTGTCGCGTAACTGGGTGATGATTCCTCACGTTACCGTGAATGACGAAGCCGATATGACCGATCTGGAAGCTTTCCGTCAACAGCTCAATAAAGAATGGGAGCGCGAAGGCTTGAAATTGTCTCCGCTGGCTTTTGTGATTAAAGCTTCGGTGGTGGCATTGAAAGCCTTCCCTGAGTTTAATTCTTCGCTCGATGGTGAAAATCTGGTGTTGAAAAAATTCTACAACATCGGTTTTGCTGCTGATACCCCCAACGGTTTGGTGGTGCCGGTCATTAAAGATGCCGATAAGAAAGGCCTGAAACAGATTTCCCAAGAATTAACCGAGCTGAGCAAAAAAGCCCGCGAAGGCAAGCTCAAACCCAATGAAATGCAAGGCGCAACCTTTACCATTTCGAGCTTAGGCGGTATCGGCGGTACCGGCTTCACCCCGATTGTGAACGCTCCCGAAGTAGCTATTTTGGGCGTGTGCAAATCACAGATGAAACCGGTTTGGAACGGCAAAGAATTCCAACCGCGCCTGATGTGCCCGCTGAGCCTGTCGTTTGACCATCGTGTTATCGACGGCGCGGCAGGTATGCGCTTTACTGTGTATATTGCGAATCTGTTGAAAGACTTCCGCCGTATTACCTTGTAATACCGTTTTCAGACAGGCATTACTCATCGTCAATGCCTGTCTGAAAATATCAAACCTGCTTATCATGATTATTGAATATGGAAATGATGATTCGATTGCATCGATAAGCTATTGATCATGCGCCATTGTAAGAACGGAAGGCTGTCTGAATTCCTTTTACAGAGAAAGAAGCAACATGAGTTTAATAGAATTGAAAGTGCCCGATATCGGCGGGCATGAAAATGTAGATATCATCGCCGTTGAAATCAAAGCGGGCGACACCGTTGCCCTTGAAGATACCCTGATTACTTTGGAAACCGACAAAGCCACCATGGATGTGCCTGCCGATGCGGCGGGTGTGGTAAAGGAAGTCAAAGTTAAAGTAGGCGACAAAATTTCCGAAGGCGGTGTAATCGCTGTTATCGAGGCGAGCGCTGCAGCAGAAGCGCCTAAAGAAGAATCTAAAGCAGAAACCCCGGCCGCGCCGGCGGTTCAAGAAGCACCGAAGGCTGCTGCCCCGCAAGCCGCACAATTCGGCGGTTCATCGGATGCCGAGTATGATGTTGTGGTATTGGGCGGCGGGCCGGGCGGTTATTCCGCAGCTTTTGCCGCGGCTGATGAGGGCTTGAAAGTAGCCATTATCGAGCAATACAGTACCTTGGGCGGTGTATGTCTGAACGTAGGATGTATTCCGTCTAAAGCGCTGTTGCATAATGCGGCGGTGATTGACGAAGTACGCCATTTGAAAGCCAACGGTATTTCTTATCCCGAGCCGGAAGTCGATATCGACATGCTGCGCGGCTATAAGGAAAAAGTAATCGGCAAGCTTACCGGCGGTTTGGCCGGTATGGCTAAGGCTCGTAAAGTGGATGTGATTCAAGGCTTCGGTAAATTCCTCGATGCCAACCACATCGAAGTGGCGCTTACTGAGAGCAGCGAATACGAGCAATCTACCGAAACCGGCGGCAAGGAAGTGGTGGCTTTCAAAAATGCCATCATTGCCGTCGGCAGCCGTGTCGTGAACCTGCCGTTTATTCCGAAAGATCCGCGTATTGTCGACTCCACCGGCGCGCTGGCCTTGAAAGAGGTACCGCAGAAAATGCTGATTATCGGCGGTGGCATCATCGGCTTGGAAATGGGTACCGTATACAGTACGCTGGGGACACGCTTGGACGTGGTGGAAATGATGGACGGCCTGATGCAAGGTGCCGACCGTGATTTGGTAAAAGTTTGGCAGAAACTGAACGAATACCGCTTCGACAACATCATGACCAATACCAAAACAGTAGCGGTAGAGGCCAAAGACGACGGTATTTATGTGACTTTCGAAGGTGAGAAAGCGCCGAAAGAACCGCAGCGTTATGATTTGGTGTTGGTAGCAGCCGGACGTGCGCCCAACGGCAAAATGATAGATGCGGAAAAAGCCGGCGTAATGGTTACCGAGCGAGGCTTTATCGAAGTAGACAAACAGCAGCGTACCAACGTACCGAATATTTATGCTATCGGTGATGTGGTGGGACAACCGATGTTGGCACACAAAGCGGTACATGAAGGCCATGTTGCGGCGGAAAACTGTGCCGGTCATAAAGCATACTTTGATGCCCGCGTCATCCCCGGAGTCGCCTATACTGCGCCGGAAGTGGCTTGGGTTGGCGTTACCGAAACCACAGCCAAAGAAAAAGGCATCAAAATCACCAAGGCCAATTTCCCGTGGGCGGCTTCCGGCCGTGCGATTGCCAACGGTTGCGAAGAAGGTTTTACCAAACTGATTTTTGATGCTGATAGCGGCTTGATTATCGGTGGTGGTATTGTCGGCCCCAACGGCGGCGACATGATCGGAGAAATTTGTTTGGCGATCGAGATGGGGTGTGATGCTACTGATATCGGCAAAACCATCCATCCGCACCCGACCTTAGGCGAAACCATCGGTTTGGCTGCCGAAGTGGCGCTCGGCGTGTGTACCGACTTGCCGCCGCAACGCAAAAAGAAATAATTTAGAACAGTTCCAACTAACTGTTTGAAAAAGCTGCCCGATATCGGGCAGCTTTTTATTTTAGAAGCATTGAGGGGTCTGCTGACAATTGGCCAGCGAAGCGGTTTATTGAGGCAAAAAGCGCAGCAAGGTTTGGACACCTTGCGAGCATTTTTAACGCCGCAGACGGGGATTTTTGACCTTGAATTGTCAAACCAAGCGCAACGTTTTTCGAAA
>NZ_JAUNHL010000102.1 GCF_030523955.1 Neisseria sp. | reverse complement strand
ATTGTTCAGGTAACCGTTTGGATGGGGTAGCTGGTATTTCGCAAAGGTCTCAGGCATTTTTTGTTTTGAAAGCGTTTGGGATCGGATGATTATTTCGGAGCGGTATTGAGCAGGGTCTCGAATTGGCCGATAAATTCCTGCAATACTGCGTTATCCAGCCAGCCGAGCGAGAGGAATAAGAACATGACCACGCCGTTTAATACACTGAGAACAAAGGCATAGATAAGATAACCTAATAGTACCCGCAAGCCGTTGACCTGGCTCATTTTAATCAAGCCCGCGGCTTGTGCCCAGAAGATCCATACCGACCAAAAAATGGACAACATGCCCAAGTCCTTGGAATAAAGCACAATAATGGAAGGCAGCATCAGTGCTTCGGTCGCCAGGATAAAGCCGCCCAACGGCATCAGGGGGGCGCCGAAATAATGCAATACGGAGCGCATGACCGAGCTCAATACCCACCATTTCAATGCCATCGAAATCAGGAAAAACACAATGGCACCCGGCGATTGGCCGAATACCGGCGCCCATGCGGCGGCCAGTTGCAAACCCAACGCGATCAGTACGGCGGCGACGGCGACGGGAGAATAACGGTAGTGTTCGGGCGCGTGATAGCGGAACAGAAGGGTTTGTGCGGCATCGCGCACCAGATTATAGAGCATTAGTCGAACACCACGGTTTTGTTGTTGTAAGGCAGCACACGGCTGTCGAGATGCCATTTGAGGGCGCGGGCCAATACGATTTTTTCCAGGTCGCGGCCTTTTTCCACTAATTCGGCGACATCGTCGCGGTGGGAAACCCGTTGCACTTCCTGTTCGATAATCGGGCCTTCGTCCAGTTCGCTGGTTACATAATGGCTGGTGGCACCGATCAGCTTCACACCGCGCGCGTGGGCGCGGTGGTAAGGGCGGGCGCCGTCGAAGGCAGGCAGGAAACTGTGATGGATGTTGATGACACGGTTGGGGTATTTTTCTACAAACAGCGGCGACAGAATCTGCATATAGCGTGCCAATACCACCGTATCGATGCTGGCTTCTTCCAGGAGGGCGAACTGGCGCGCTTCGGCTTCGGCTTTGTTTTCTGGGGTAACCACGATGTGGTGGAACGGAATGCCGTGCGCTTCCACCAAGTCGCGTACCGATTCGTGATTGCCGATAACCAGCGGAATATCGCACTTGAGTTCGCCGGTACGGTGGCGGTGCAGCAAATCGGACAAACAATGTTCGTATTGTGAAGTGAACAGGGCGACGCGGTGGCGCTCTTGTGCCAAATCCAGCCGCCAACGCATGTTAAAGGTATCGGCAATCGGCGCGAAAGCCTGCTCGATGGCTTGGCGGCCGACAAGGGTGAAGCCGTCCAGATCCCATTCTATGCGCATCAGGAATAATTGTTCGGCGGCGTCTTGATGCTGATCGGCGTGCAGAATATTGCCGTTGTGTTGCAGCAGAAAAGTGGAAATCGCATGGACCAGACCTTTGCGGTCGGGGGCGTTAATCAGAAGGGTGGCGGTGGAAAGCTCGCTCATGGGAAACCGGTTCAAAGAAACAAAACCAGCATTCTAACAAAGTTTCAGACAGGCATTAAATATGCCTGTCTGAAAAAGTAGGGAAAGAATACAGAGAAGAAGGTTTTTATGTTTTAGGTTTGTCGAAAAATGCCATAAATACTGCTGCGGCGGTAGTGGAAAGCAGGGTGTATTGCAGCGGCTTTTCCAGCAAGGCGTGGTGCAGGTAAGCATAATAATAGCAGGGAACCAGTGCCGCCAGCAGAATGCCGGTGCGCTGGCTGAAGCTTAAGCGCAAACGGCGCTTGGCGAACCTGTCGTCCCACAATTCGCCCAAGCGAACGATGCTGCTGAGTGCGAGAATGAAGCACATGCTCATGTAAAACGCTACCGGCTTGCGCGGCATCCAATCGCTGTTGCGCAATAGATAAGCCGCCCCCAGTGCCAATAGAGCCAGTGTGGTGACTACGTTTTGCAGGATATAACCAAACGGCAGCCGGCCGGTCGGTAGCCCGAGAGCAGTGCGCAATGACCAAAAACGGGGAGAAAATGCCAAAAACATAGCTGCGCGGTGCTCGGAAAAGTCGGCATCGTGTTGCTGATAAGCGTCTAGAAACAAATCGGCCAAGCCGCGTTGTCGGGTGCGGTAGCTGATTATATTCGCCGTTGCCGATTCTTCGCCGGTGGGCGGGAGCCAATCTATGCCGTCGCTACGCAGCAGATATATTCCATGAGAACCGTGTTTTTGCTCATCGTATTGCGCTTCGGCCACCAAATGCATCGGGCAAGGCGAAATACCCAGCTTGAGAGCAAGCTGGTTATTCAGTTCAAGCAAAGCTTCTGCGGCACGGTTGGAGGTCATAAGCGCACGCTTGAGGTGGAAGGGAAATAGCGGCACCGCTGCGGCGTATTTTTTTTCAGACAGGCCTGTTTGCGGTGTGGATGATTGAGAAAAGTTTAAGCCGTTGCGGTTTTTTTATCGCGCAGGCGGGCGGCGGATAAAGTGTTCTCCAGCAAAGTGGCAATCGTCATCGGGCCGACGCCACCGGGCACCGGAGTAATCATGGAGGCGCGCGCTTTGGCCGCTTCGAATTCCACATCGCCGCACAGCTTGCCGTTTTCTTGGCGGTTGATGCCGACATCAATCACCACTGCGCCGGGTTTGATCCATTCGCCTTTGATAAAATTCGGTTTGCCGACGCCGACCACCAAAATATCAGCCGCCGCAATTTCTTCCGGCAGATTTTGGGTGGCACTATGGCAGATGGTAACGGTGGCGCGCGCCAACAGCAGTTCCAAGAGCTGCGGGCGGCCGACGATATTGGAAGCACCGACCACCACGGCTTTTTTGCCTTCGGGATTGACGCCGTAGGCTTCGAGCAGGGTCATCACGCCTTTGGGGGTACAGGGGCGCATTAAGGGCATTTTTACCGCCAGGCGGCCAACGTTATACGGATGGAAACCGTCGACATCTTTTCCGGGCAGAATGCGTTCCAGTACGGTTTGGCTGTCGATTTGCGGCGGCAGCGGCAGTTGGACCAAGATACCGTCTACTTTCGGGTTGTCGTTCAATTCGTCAATCAGGCGCAACAGATCGACTTGGCTGGTATCGGCGGGTAATTCGTAGGAGAGGGATTCGAAGCCCACTTGTTCGCAGGCCAGTTTTTTATTGCGGACATAAACCGCGCTGGCCGCATCGTCGCCGACCAATACGACGGCCAAACAGGGCGTGCGCAGATTGTTTTCTTTGCGTTGACGGACTTCTGCACTGATGCGTGCAAGATGTTGTTGAGATACTTCTTTACCGTTGATAATTTGAGCGCTCATGATTAGGTATTCGGTCTCTGAGAGGTGGGAAGAAAAACTAAAGCGGCTTATTGTCGCATTTTTTCACTTTTTTTTCATCTTTTTATTTTGATGCGCGCTCAGAAAAATAAGAAAGATATAATTTAAAAACAAAATGATGGTATTTCAGACAGGCATATTGAAAATAAAATGCTTGCTCTCTTTTACATGAGCAGGTATAGTTGCTCTCTCTCTCGTCGGGGCGTAGCGCAGCCTGGTTAGCGCATCTGCTTTGGGAGCAGAGGGTCGTGAGTTCGAATCCCACC
>NZ_JAUNHL010000041.1 GCF_030523955.1 Neisseria sp. | reverse complement strand
CGCTCGGCGGCGCCGACCTGCTGCGCCGCGCCATGGGCAAGAAAAAGCCCGAAGAGATGGCGAAGCACCGCGAAATCTTCGCCGAAGGCGCCGCCAAACAAGGCATTCCGCGCAAAAAGTCCGACGAAATTTTCGACTATATGGAAAAATTCGCCGGCTACGGCTTCAACAAATCCCATGCCGCCGCCTACGCGCTGATTTCCTACCAAACCGCCTGGCTCAAAGCCCATTATCCGGCCGAATTCATGGCGGCCACCATGTCGAGCGAATTGGACAACACCGACCAGCTCAAACATTTCTACGACGACGCGCGCGCCAACGGCATCGAATTCCTGCCGCCCGACGTCAACGAATCGGACTACCTCTTTACTCCCGGCTCAGAGCGCCGCATCCGCTACGCTTTGGGCGCGGTAAAGGGCGTGGGCGAAGGCGCGGTGGAGGCCATCGTCGAGGCGCGCCGCAACGGCGCCTTCGTCGGCCTGCTCGATTTTTGCGAACGCGTCGACAAATCCCATCTCAACAAACGCACGCTCGAATCACTCATCCGCGCCGGCGCGTTCGACAGCATAGAGCCCAACCGCGCCATGCTGCTGGCCAACATCGATTTGGCCATGAACAATGCCGAGCAAAAAGCGGCCAACGCCAATCAGGGCGGGCTGTTTGATTTCGCCGAAGACGCCATCGCCGCGCTGGCGCTGGAAAACGCGCCGGCTTGGGGCGAGGCGCAAAAGTTGGCGGAAGAAAAACAGGTGCTGGGCTTCTACCTTTCCGGCCATCCGTTCGGGCCTTTTGCCGAAGAAGTGCGCCAGTTCGCACCGCAGGCGCTAAACCGGCTCAAACCGCAAGAGAGCGTGCGCGTGGCCGGTTTCGCCACCGCCGTGCGCACCATGATGGGCAAGCGCGGCCGCTTGGCGTTTGTCACGCTGGAAGACACGTCCGGCCGCACGGAGGTCATGGTGACCGGCCCTGCGCTGGAGGAAGGATACGCGGAATTGAAAACCGACCGCGTGTTGATTATGGAATGCAAAGTGAGCCGCGACGACTACGGCGGCGACGGCGGCCTGCGCGTCATGGCCAATACGGTGATGACGCTGCAGCAGGCGCGCGAACGCTTTGCCCGCAATCTGACCCTGTATTTTACGCCGCAGCACGATATTGCCGCCGCCGTAGACATCCTTAAAGCCTACCGCGCCGAATCCGCACAAGAAGGCGGCATACCCGTGCGCGTATTTTTCCGCAACGAAGGCGCGCAAGGGGAGCTGCAAACCGGACGCCGGTGGTATGTGACGCCTCGGTCCGAGCTGTTTGACCGCCTCACCGGCGTATTGGGCGAATACCGGCTGAAAGTAGGCTGGTGACGGCTGCGATACGGGGTATTCCCTGTTTCGGAAAATAAGCCGGTTCACGACAAACCGAATCCGCAAACGCATCAGCCTGCGGGCCTCAAAACACAATGCCTGTCTGAAGCTTTCAGACAGGCATTGTGTTTGTAATATAGTTAATATAACATTAGTTATATTAACTTGTAATATTTCATTGTCGTATAACAAACGCATTACCTTTGTTCGGGCCCCGAAATATCCGCCTTCCAAACTAATTATGCAAATAAAATACTGAAAAAACAATACCTAAAGAAATAATTAATGACAAGATTATAAATTTTATATACTATAAGCATAGCAGTGTTAATCGAATCTCATTTTATTTAGCATATTTCCCGTTATCCGCGTACAATTCGGCGGTTTATGTTTAATGCATGATTGCAATTTCATGTTTTTATTGAAAAAGCCAATATTTTTGGAACCTTTTCATGTAAATTGCCTCAATAATTAAGCATAAAAACAAACCACTGAATAATGATGTTTGATTATTTAAATCAAATAGTTATATTAAAAATACAACAAAACACCGATTATCTTGGTATAAATCCGATTATCGATAGTTTTGTGGATGAGTTAATAACGGAAATGTTGTACTATTTTGAGGCACCTGAATGCTTTTCAGGAGCTTCACAATTTTAAAATTAGTCAATTTTTTAAATAGTCAATTTTTTAAAGTGAGACAATTCGATGAATACCAAAATCAAAATCAAAGCTGCCAAGCACAGCCGTGTCCGCATTACGGAAAAAGAAAAGGTAAACAAAGAAAAAGAACAGGAGCTGATTTCCCTGTTTGGCAAAAAGGCCAACAAAAAGCAGAAATGGGTTCCCCTGTTTGATGAAAAAACAAACGAAGAGCAGGAACCGGTTTCTCTGTTTGGCAAAAAGGCCAACAAAAAACAGAAATCGGCCTCCCTGTTTGACGAAAAGGCAAACGAAGAACAGGAACTGTTTTCTTTGTTTGGCGAAAAAGTCGGCAAAAAGCAGAAATTGGCTTCTTTGTTTGACGAAAAAGGCATCAAAACCGCAACCAATTTCGATTTCGATCCGGATGCGGTTGCAGCCCAAATCTTAGAAGGGCTTAACCTGAAAGAAGCCGGTTTGCTTTCCCGCGCTGCTCCGGCAGGGCGCTTGACCGGCAACGAATATGCTGCCAATGCAACCGACACCGCCTCGGATGCGGCGGGAGACAGCGCTGCAAAAATTCCGAGCGCAGGAGGCGGATCCGTTTGGCCTTGGCTTCTGGGCTTAGGTTTGGGCGGAGGCCTGATTGCCGGAGCGGCTTCGGCAGGCGGCGGTTCCGACGATAAAGACGACAAGCAAGAAGCGGCTGCCGGTGCAGCGGCAGCGCAAAACACCGGTTCTGCCGGCGCAGCCGTTGCCTCGGACAATACGCAGGATGCCGCAGCCCAAGGCGCGGCGGTCATCGCCGGCCAAAACCAATCCGTTGCCCCGGCAACGGGGGCGGACGGGCAAAACGCTTCGCAAACGGGAGGCGCCTCCGCCGATGCCAACGGCGCGTTCGATACGATTAACCAAGAACCTGCAACCTCCACCACCGCAACAACCGGTGCGGATGCGGCAGGCAGCACCAAAAATACCGATACCGGTTCGGCAACCACTGCCGGCACGACCGGATCAAGCAGCACAGGATCTTCCGGCAGTACAGCTACAAGATCGGCAAAAGGCAGCACCTCCGCCGGCTCGGCATCTTCCGAGGGCAAGGCGGAACAAACTACAGAGAGGGACGACGAGCCCTCCGCTTCGGGCGGTACGCAAAGTACTGTTGTGTCGGACTCAGGGACGGGCAGCGGTACTGCCCCTGCCGCCGGCACACAGGACGAAAACTCAAATACTCTTGGTGAAACTTCAACACAGCAGGAGAATGATTTGACTAAAGCTACCGATACGACCATCACGACCGACGCATTTGTCAGCGGCAATGTACCTTCCGGTGCAGCTTATGCCGTGGTCGGCAATGCCGCGGATGCAGCCAAAGCAGCGGCCGCCAACAGTGCGTTGACCCATATCGTAATCAGTGACGGCAATTACCACACCCTGTTTACCAAAGGTACGGCAGGAGACTATAAAACCACATGGGGTTCCGATTCCTGGGGTGCCACTTTCACTGACAGCGTGGCCGTCAGCGCGTTTCACGACGGCGGCAGCGACATTACCGCCGCGTTGCAGACCGCTCTGAATGTGGCCGCCAAAAAAGGCTTGGGCGTAGAAATGCCTGAAAACGGCAGCTACACGCTCAGCGGTTCGTGCGTAACCGTTTTGAACGGCACCGACTACCTCCACGGCAACGGCTCCACCCTCACCTACGAAAATGTGACTACGCCCGGTTTCAAACGCGGTATTACTTTGGACAAAAATATCGCCAATTTCGAAATCGAAGGCTTTACTTTCGATTTGAACAACCTGGAGGGCGTGCGCGGTATTTTCGGTTCCAACAGTACCAACGTATCGATTACCGGCAATAATTTCGTCAACGTCGCCAACCGCGCCATCAACTTCGTTACGGAAAGCGGCAACATCACCGGCCTGCAGATAGGCGGCAACAACATCGTTATGCCCGCCGGCAAAAGCAGCGACGCAGGCAGTAACTACGCCATCGTCATTTACAACCAGGCCGAAGCCTCCAGCGATTATTCAGGCAGCCTGACCAAATGGCAGGAATACCGCAGCGGCGCTTCCGTAGGTGCCAATACCTACGAAATCTCCAACGTAAAGATTACCGGCAACAACATCACCGGCGGCTACTACGGCATCGCCTTCTCAGGCGTGAGCGACAGTACCATCAGCAATAATGTTATCAGCGAAAACGTGCGCAATATTTCGATGCAAAACCGCAGCGATAACAATACCGTTTCCGGCAACTACCTCTCGGAAGCCCAGTCTTCCGGCGTGCATATTGCCTATTTGTCCAACGGCAATACCGTTACCGGCAACTTTATTTCCAGCAGCAAAGCCACCGGCCAAGGTCTGTTGCAAGCTTACCAAGGCAGTCAGAACAACAAGTTCATCGACAACGAAATCAACGTTACCAGCGAAATAGGTACCGGTTGGATGCTCTATACCGGCACCGATGCCAGCGGTACCGTATTCAGCAAGAATACCATCAACGGCAACGTCAACCGTAACGTAATCGCGGCCGAATCGATTTGGGACAGCAATGCGTCCGCCGGCGTTATCGGCGCGTACATGCCCCATCCCATCAGCACCTACGACGTGGTTACCGGATCAAGCTACACCACCACCTACAACGGCGGTACGGGTGACTTGAACAATGTGTCCATAAGCCAGAATATCTTCTCCACCAACACCTACAAATACACGCCGACCGTATCCTTGCTGTACATGGGCGCCGAAAGCTCCACCGGCCTTTACGGCAGCAACAACTTCGTCGGCGACATCAACAACCTTAAGTTCGTAGGCAATACGGTTGTCGGAGGCAGCGGTTTTTCAAACGAAGAGCTGATAGAAACCCATACCAGCGGAAGCGCCGCCGTGAATAACTTCACCAACGCGCACAACTCCATCCTCTCAGGTACGGTGCAAAACTACATCGGTTCTTCCGCCAACAATGCGTACTATATGGACAACACCGCCGACACGGCATCCGAAGCCGCCAACGGCGGTACCGACACCGTATATGCCACCGTCGACTACACCCTTCAGGATAATTTGGAAAACCTCGTGCTGCTCAATATCAGCAACATCAACGGCACGGGCAACAACCAAAACAACATCCTGCAAGGCAATGTGGCCGACAACGTACTCTCCGGCGGCGGAGGCAACGACACCTTAATCGGCGGAGAGGGCAAAGACACCCTCACCGGCGGCGAAGGCAGCGATACCTTCCTGTTCAACAGCGTTCTGAACGGCACCACCGATGTCGACACCATTACCGACTTCACCCCCGGCACCGATAAAATCGGCCTCGAGGACTTGGTATTCGGTTCGCTGGAGGGAGATTGGTTCGCCCAAGCCAATGCCGTTACCGCGGATACCCGGGTTTACCAAAGCGGAACCAAGCTTTATTTCGATGCAGACGGATCGGGTAAAAACTTTACCGCCGTACAGTTCGCCGAAATCACCGGCCTGAGTACCGAATTGACCGAAACCAACTTCGCCGTGTACTAACCCGCCGTAACGAAAGAATGCCTGTCTGAAATTTTTCAGACAGGCATTTTATTTAAAGAGGGCCACCTAATCGGCCTGCGATTACGCCTAAGTTTGATACGGCAGACCGATACGTTCGCCAGGCAACTATTTATAGACATTTAACACAGAACGATATGGCAAGGCGCAGCAAGGCCGTATCGTTCTGTGTTAAATGTCTATAATTAACTTGAAATCGGTTCACTCATATTATCCGTGCTTGTTGCACATTTGGCAGGCGTCAGATCAATGTGCCCCATCCCAATCTTCCCCAACCCCCACTTCCGCCGCCAGCGGCACGTCCAGCAGCCCGCCGTCTACTTTGGCCATAATTTGCGGCAGCGTTTTACGCACTAAATCTATTTCGGAATCAACCGCTTCCAATACGAGCTCGTCGTGCACCTGCATAATCAGCCGGCTTTGAAGCCTGTCTGAAACCAGCCATCGGTGCACATCGACCATGGCGCGTTTGATTAAATCGGAAGCGGTGCCCTGCATGGGAGCGTTGATGGCGGCGCGTTCTGCGCCGGCTCTTGCGTTGCCGTTTTTGCTGCGGATGTCGGGCAGGTAGAGGCGGCGGCCGAACAGGGTTTCGACGTAGCCTTGTGCGGCGGCTTGCTCTTTGGTGCGCTGCATGTATTCGGCCACGCCGGGGTAGCGGGCGAAATAGCGGTCGATGAAGTTTTTGGCGGAGAGGTTGTCTATGCCCAGCGATTTGGCCAGCCCGTATTGCCCCATGCCGTAGATGAGGCCGAAGTTGATGGTTTTGGCGTAGCGGCGCTGTTCGCTGCCGACTTGTTCGGGGGGGATGCCGAATACTTCGGCGGCGGTGCGGCGGTGGATGTCTTCGCCGTTTTGGAAGGCTTCGATCAGGGTTTTGTCGCCGCTCAAGTGCGCCATGATGCGCAATTCGATTTGCGAGTAGTCGGCGGAGACGATGCGGCAGCCTGCGGGCGCGGTAAAGGCGCGGCGCACGCGGCGGCCTTCTGCCGTGCGGATGGGAATGTTTTGCAGGTTGGGATTGTTGCTGGCCAGCCGGCCGGTGATGGCGACGGCTTGGGCGTAGTTGGTGTGCACGCGGCCGGTGGCGGGGTTGAGCATCTCGGGAAGCTTGTCGGTGTAGGTGGATTTGAGTTTGGCCAAGCTTCTGTTTTCCAAAATGATTTTAGGCAGCGGGTAATCGAGGGCGAGCTGTTCGAGCACGGCTTCGTTGGTGGAGATGCCGCCGGATGCGGTTTTTTTCAGGCCTTTGGCGGGGATGCCCATTTTGTCGAACAGGATTTCTTGGAGCTGCTTGGGGGAATTGAGATTGAACGGCTGGCCTGCCGCCTGGTAGGCCTGCTGCTCCAATTCGAGAATGCGCGCGCCGAGCTCGCGGCTTTGGGCGGCGAGCTCGGCTTTGTCGATATGTACGCCGGTGCGCTCCATTTCGAATAACACCTGCGCCACGGGCAGCTCCATTTTTTCATACATTTCAAGCTGTTTGCCGTCCATCTGTGCTTTCAGACAGGCCTCGAGACGCAAGGCGAAATCGGCATCCTGGCAGGCGTATTCGGTGGCTTGTTCAATCGCAACATCGGCAAAGGAAATCGCTTTCGCACCCTTGCCGCACAAGGATTCGTAGGTGACGGTGGGCAAGCCCAGCCAGCGTTCGGCCAATTCGTCGAGGCCGTGCCCCAAGTGGCTTTCCACAATGTAGGACGCAAGCATGGCGTCGCCGGCAATACCGTTGAGGGCGATACCGTAGTTGGCGAAAATGTGTTGGTCGTATTTGAGGTTTTGGCCGGTTTTTTTCAGACAGGCATTTTCGAGATGGGGTTGCAAACGGCCCAATACGCTTTGCAAATCCAGCTGTTCGGGTGCGGCGGTGGGGCTGTGGCCGAGCGGGATGTACACCGCCTCCCCCGCGGCAAACGCGATGCTGATGCCGACCAGCTGCGCCTTCATGGCTTCGAGCGAGGTGGTTTCGGTGTCGAGGCCGATACGATCGGCTTGGGATAATTTTTCCAGCAGGGCGGCGAATTGGGTTTCGGTGGTAATGGCTTGATAATCCAAGGTTTCCGGCGGCTCGGGGTGTTCGATTGCCGTTTCGAGAGGCTTTTCAGACAGGCCTTGATCCGCGGAAGTCGCCTGAACGGCGGCAAACAAATCGCCGCTGCCGCCCGCTTCGGCCAGCTGCGTTTGCGCTTCTTTCAGCCAAGTGCGGAAGTTGAGACGCCGGAAAACCTCGGCCAGCGCAGGCCAATCGGGGGCATTGCGGTGCAGGTTTTCCAAGCCTTGAGGCAGATCGGCGCTCAAATCGACATCGGTTTTGATGGTGACCAAATCATAGGAGAGCGGCAGCGCGCCGAGCGCTGCTTGCAGGTTTTCGCCGACTTTGCCTTTGATTTCGCCCGCGTGCGCCATCACGCCTTCGAGGCTGCCGTATTGCTCCAGCCATTTCACCGCCGTTTTCGGGCCGCATTTTTCCACGCCGGGCACGTTGTCGACCTTATCGCCCATCAGCGCCAGATAGTCGCGGATTTGGCCGGGGCGCACGCCGAATTTTTCCTGCACGCCCGCTTCGTCGAGCGTTTCGCCTTTCATGGTGTTGACCAGCGTAATCTGCGCAGAAACGAGCTGCGCCATATCTTTATCGCCTGTGGACACGATCACGTTCCAGTCCGCGGCCTCCGCCTGCCGCGCCAGCGTACCGATCACATCGTCGGCCTCCACATCGGGCACCACCAAAACCGGCCAGCCCATCAGCCGCACAATCTCCGGCAGTATTTCCGCCTGCGGGCGCAAATCGTCGGGCATCGGCGGGCGCGTGGCCTTATAGTCGGGAAACAGATCGTGGCGGAAGTTTTTGCCCTTGGCATCGAACACGCAGGCGCAATACCCGTGCGGCGTGTCGGCGCGCAGGCGGCGCAACATATTGAGCACCCCGTACACCGCATGCGTGGGCGTGCCGTCGGGCGCGGAAAGCGGCGTCATCGCATGGTAGGCGCGGTAGAGATAAGAAGAACCGTCGACAAGAAGAAGAGTGGGCCGGGTCATGGGGCATGCCTGTCTGAAAAGAAAATAAGAATGCAGGAATTATAGCTTAAACAGACGGAGCGGCAGGAGAAGGAGAGCAGTTAAACGCATTGCTGCCGCAAAAGCGCAGCCTGACAAAAAATGTCAGTCAAAATATGTAAGTTTATTTCATACGTTGACAAAATACGGCACCTTGCCGGCATCCGCTATGCCGCAAACATCCCTGTTTATCGTAACAATACCGATAAAATTCATAAAAATTAATAATTTAAAAAACAGCCCCTCTTTGGCATGCCCGTTGCTGCATACCTAGTGTCTGCGGCGATGCCAGAGAGGCAAACCGCAAATCGATGAAGTTCCCTTCTTTATTATGGTTTGAAAGTAAATACCAAATACATTGCGGGATAATTTCTTTACCTTACTTAAATACAAAATTTTGGAGTTTAAAACATGAAAGCTGTACAAAAAGGTTTCACCCTGATCGAATTGATGATTGTCATCGCTATTATCGGTATCTTGGCTGCGATTGCTTTGCCGATGTATCAGGATTATATCGCCCGTTCTCAAGTTACACGTGTAATGGGCGAAGCGGGTAACCTGAAAACCACTATTGAAAGCTGTATGTTGAACGGTCGTACTACGTTAGGTCAAGGTGCTACAGAATGCTCTTTGGGCGCAACCGGTTCAACTTTATTAAACGGTGCCAAACAGGATGGCAGCACTGCTGTAGCTGCAGGTACAGGCGTTCCTCAGGTTACTATTACGGCTGGCACTAATACTGCATCAATTGTGGCGACTTTTGGCAACGGTGCTGCAGCTGCATTGGCACGGAGAACACTGACTTGGAACCGTGACAATAGCGGTACTTGGACTTGCCAAACTACTGTTGACGGCAAATACGCACCTAACGGTTGCCCGGCTGCTGCTGCTCCTGCTCCTGCTGGTGGTGGTAATTAATGATTCGAAAGAAGGCAAACTTGAAAAAGCCCGCTCTAATAAGCGGGCTTTTTTAGAGTTAAAATTTTACAGACAAGACAAATAACGACAAACCTTCGCTTAACAAACTAATAAACCCACTCACATGACTTTCGCTTTTTGATAAAGCTGAAACGGACATTCTATGAAAGCCAAAGATCAGAACTCGGGCTTTACGATGATCGAACTAATGATAGTCATCGCCATTATCGGCATATTGGCAGCCATTGCTCTGCCTCTTTATCAAGATTATATCGTGCAGGCTCAGCTTGCGCGCATTCAGTTGGAAATCAACACCATTAAACGTAATGCAGATGTAATGATATTACGCGGAGGTATACCTGTAGCCACTGCATCACAAGACAGCACCATCGCGCCGAATGGGCAACGCCGCTATTATATCGGCACCGAGGTTTGGGCAATCGGCTCCGATCTAATCGAGAAAGCCGAATTAAAATATGAATTGACCGACAACGGCTTTAGCGGCCTTCACCTAAAAATAGGTGATACAGCCAGCCGTTCCATCCATGGGCTGGAAATTGATTACAACCGAGATGTTAATGGCAACTGGTCGTGCAGTTTGAATATATCCAACGTTGAATTTTGGAAACCAACTTACGCCTTCTCCAATTGCGTGGTAAGCAACTGATTGACGATATAAAATTTTAATTCACTTGTTGTAGAAATCATCGCGTTATTTACATAGCAGGTTGAAAATAAGCCTCCAAAGTTTCAAAAGGCGTATTGCCGTTCAGACCACCGAGCGGCTTAACCGTATTATAAAAGTTCACAAAACGGTACAGTTCCTTATGGCGCTGCCGGGCATTGTTAAACATCTGCCTTTCATGCCACATCTCCATCATCGTCCGAATCACACGCTCCGCTTTGCCGCTGGTCTGCGGGCGGGCGATGCGGGCAACAACTGCACGATATTGTTTTGACAGCAGGCGGCACCGAAGGATGCGACGCATTGCCTTTGCATTCCACTCCCTTATCCGAATACGCGCATCCGACCGTGTACGGACAGCAGCCGATGATGTCGCGCAGCAGAAACTTGGCGGCACTGTAAGCAGCATGGTCAAATATGATTAATGAATACAACTCACGGAAGTAGTCGCCGATGGTGACAAAAGATACTCGAACGGATCGGCAACGGTTTGTTTTTTCAACCTCGGCAGCCGTTCGGTATCGAAATGCATCATTTCGCCGAGGTAGGATTTGTTGTAGCGGCGGGCTTTCTTTTTGAGCTTCTCTTCTATTTCCCGTTCGACTTTTGCCAGCCGTTTCATTCCGTATTTGGCCTATTTGAAGCGGTTATCGGTGCTTTTCTTCGGTACTGACAGCCTGAGGCGTGCGGCTTTGAGGATACGGTAAACGGTTATCCTGCTGACATTAAACTGTGCAGCCAAAGAGGTAACAGTTTGTTTGTCTTCTGTATAAGCCCGCCAAGTGGCTTGGCGGCTGTGCGGGGTCAGGCGGATATTTTTGTGGGTGTTCATGACAGTATTGTCTTTCAAATACTGTAAACAACGCTAGGGTTTGTACAGGCGGCAGCCTCTACACCCACCGACGTATCCTATCCAGACTCTACCGCAAAAAACACGGCAGCGGCGCATGGGACAAAAGGAAAGGTTCCCGACAGAGCCGGTATTGAAAAACGCCCCGCCGTGGTCGCCTAAAAAGAGCGCGCCGGCGATTTCGAGATGGATACCATAAGTCGGCAAAGACCCAAAAAGCGGGCTTTTGGTTGCCGTCGAACGGAAAACCAAATACGTCATGATCCGAAAAATTCGAAACTTTAACCGCCCAAACCGCCATCCTCACCCTAAATCAGTTCAAAAACATCATTAAAACCATTAATTGGACAACGGTAAAGAGTTTTACCATCATGGAGTATTATCCAAAGCTTTGTAAGCACAAACCTACTTCTGCCTCCCTACCATTCTTGGGAGAAAGGGCTGGTGGAGAATACCAACGGACTGATACGCCAATGCTTTCCGCAAGGGGCGGATTTCAGGATGCTCAGCCCCAAACAGGTTTAGGCGGTCGAAGAAGCCCTGAGCCGCCGCCCGAGAAAAATGCTTGGTTATGAAAGGGCGACCGATTTGTTCGGCAGCTTTATGCAACTGCTACTCAAGTGTTGCACTTAAAATGTGAATGTAAGCCCCTTTATAAAATACCGTATTCTCCATCACAATAATACTGGCCGATGGAAACTCCGGATCTGTACGTTCCTCACCCAAAATAAAAAAACAATTCTTTAAAGGCGATGGATTATCGACTTGCAACCCAACCTGCCACTCTTTCCGGCTATAAGCTATATCCGGCTATCTGCCGGCAAACGGCGGTTTGGCCAGCCACACCAATGCGATCAATGCCAAGAACAATAAGGCGCCCACCCAGAAAATCTCGTTTGAGCTGATGATAAAACCTTGTCGAGAAATGCTTCCTGCCAAACCGGCATAGGCTTGCTCCTGCGACATGCCTGTCTGAACCATGCCGTTCAAGGCGGTGAGGGCGGTATCGGAATAGGGATTGATGTTTTCGGCAAGGCGGCTGTGGTGCAGCGCTTCGCGGCGCTCCCACAGGGTGGTGGCTACCGAGGTTCCTACGCCGCCTGCCAGTACGCGCAGGAAATTAGACAGGCTGCTGGCGGCGGCTACCATGTGCCCCGGCATGTGCGACAGGATAATCGTGGTAAGCGGCATAAAGAACATGGCTACGCCCAAACCCTGCCAGAATTGAGGCCACAGCACGCTGCCGAAATCCATTCCCGCATAGAATTCGGTACGCCACAGGAAGCAGGCGGCGAATACGGTGAAGCTGACGGTAACCAGTATGCGCATATCCAAGCGTCCGCCGAAACGGCCGATAACGGGCGAGAGTAACACCGGAAGGATGCCTACCGGCGCTGCGGCCAAACCCGCCCAAGTGGCGGTATAGCCGAGCTGGGTTTGCAGCACCATGGTCAGCAGGACCAATGTGCCCATATACACCATAAAGCCCAGCGAAACGGTAATGACGCCGACGGTGAAGTTGCGGTCTTTAAACAGTGTAAGGTCGACAATGGGATGCGCTTCACCCAATTCCCACACCACGAAATAGGCCAAACACACCACCGCCACTACGGCAAACACGATGATTTCGGTAGAGGCAAACCAATCGAGCTCTTTACCGCGGTCGAGCATCATCTGCAAGGCGCCCACGCCGAATACCAAAAGCACCAGGCCGGTTTTGTCTATCGGGCTGCGGAAGGTTTCGGTTTCGCGGTCTTTCAGAATACGCCACGTTGCGAATGCGGCAGCGATGCCGATGGGGATATTGATAAAGAAAATCCAACCCCAATGCCAGTTGTCCGAAATCCAGCCGCCCAGAATCGGGCCGAAAATCGGCGCCACCACTACCGTCATCGCCCATAAGGCCAAAGCCAGAGTACGTTTTTCCGGCGGATAGCAGGCCATCAGAAGACTTTGCGACAAAGGAATCATTGGGCCTGCCAGCAAGCCTTGCAGAATGCGGAACAATACCAGAGTTTCCAAGTTGTGCGACATGCCGCACAACCACGATGTAATCACGAAACCGATAATCGCGCCCACAAACAGCCGCACTTCGCCGAAACGGCGCGCCATAAAGCCGGTGAGCGGAATGGAAACTGCGTTGGCCACGGCGAAAGACGTTATCACCCAAGTGCCCTGTGTGGCGGCCGCCCCCAAGTCGCCCGCGATAACCGGCACCGCCACATTGGCAATGGTAGAATCAAGCACTTCCATAAACACGGCCAGCGATAATGCCAGCGTAATCAACACCAGCTTGATACCTTGCAGTGGGGGATATGTCATCGGAGATGTTGCCTTTTTATTTTCAGACAGGCTGCGCTATGCCTGTCTGAACCTGTTTTCCGAACAGATTGGATTTTATTTCGAATATTTTTCAAATACTTGCTCAATCAGGGTTTCTACCGCTCCCCAGTCCGTCGAAGTACCCTCCGGCGCTTCGCGGCTTTTGCGGGCGGCAGAAGCCATCGTCGGGCCGCTGCTGTCCAAAGTGCTGACTTCCACCGTCATCGACAGGCCTACACGCAAGGGCTTTTCGGCCAACTCTTTCGGATCCAGGCTGATGCGTACCGGCACGCGCTGCACCACCTTAATCCAGTTGCCTGTGGCATTTTGCGGAGGAAGCAGCGAAAATGCGCTGCCGGTACCGGCCGAAAGCCCCATGACCTTGCCGTGGTAAACCACTTTTTTGCCGTATACGTCGGATGTCATTTTCACCGGCTGGCCGATGCGCATTTTGCTCAGCTGTACTTCTTTGAAATTCGCATCCACCCACAGATCGTCTAAAGAAACCACGGACATCAGCGGCGTACCGGCTGTAATTTGCTGGCCGACCTGGACATTGCGTTTGGCCACCTGCCCGCTGACCGGCGCGCGGATCTGCGTGCGCTGCAAATTCAGCCAGGCTTCTTTGATGCGGCTTACCGCATTCTGTACGGCAGGCTGCTGGCGCAACGGAATATTTTTGCCCAACGCAGCCTGCGCCGCATCCTGTTCGGCCTGCACCGCTTTCAATGCCGCCTGTGCCTGCACCACCGCCGCACGCGCGTGGCTCAATTCTTCTCCGGAAACCGCATCCGTACCGGCCAGAGATTCGCGACGGCGCAAATCGACTTGGGCTTTGGCCACTTCGGCTTTGCGTGCCAATACGGCGGCCTTGCTCTGCGCTCTAACTGCGGTTTGCTGTTTGTTTTGGCGGATGGCCTGAATCAGCTCGTTTTGTGCACGGTCGTAAGCCAGCTGGTAATCGCTGTCGTCCAACGCCACCAAAACATGGCCTTTGTCCACAATTTCGGTATCCTCCACCGAAACTTTGCGTACAGTGCCGCCGATTTGCGGCGTAATCTGTACCAAATGGCCGGCCACATAGGCATCATCCGTAGTCTGCTCATGCTGCCAGACCAAAAAATACATCATCGCAAATCCCAATGCTATAACGATAAACAGCAGGGTCAGCAAAGTAAGGTTGCGCTTGCGGCGCTGCGGCATTTTGGTATTTTTCTTCACATCCCCGGCCGGAGGGATTTCTTGTTCAGCTTGACTATCCATGGATATTTCCGTTTTCTATTGTGTATTTTTCTTTATGCATTTTCAGACAGGCATCTTGATTTCACAAGACCTGCCCTCCTCCCGTATCGGATCCGAATATGGTGTTCTCCACCATGCAGGCATAACCGTCGGTGCTTTTTATCCAAACTATCGCATAAAGCGAAAATAAATACGCTCCATGCTGCCGGATGCATGCAATCTGAGGATTCCGGCTTTTTAATATAGTCGTGAATCAACTTATTTTCCGACACCGCCCAGCTGCGTTTTGCCGCCTTGTTTCTTCTTATTTTATTTCATAATAGTTTGGATATATTGCAAAACTTCAGATCTGCCGTAAGAATCGGATTCGAAAAGACCGGCGCAATACCGGCTTATTCTTGGAAGCCTCCGCCCAATTGCGCATGCAGATTGCTCCAAGCAGCCAGCACCTCCGCATGCTTGGCCGACACCAGCGCCTGCTGCTGCAAAACTTCGTCCTGCTTTTGGTAATACAGGGTTTTGTGCTCCAAACCGGCATTGGCTCGGCGCAGCATACTGGCAGCGCTTTTTTCCGCCGCGGCCTGCAGGCCCAGCGCTGCCTCATATTGTGCCATCAGATTGCGGTAGTCACTGAGCGCATCGGCTGCGGCCCTCATGGCATCCAATACGGTTTGGTCGTATATGGCAATCTGTTCTTCATATTCACCCCGGCGTTTTGCCAAGTTCGACCGCAACGCACCGGAAGTAAAAATAGGCAGGTTCACAGCCGGCACGATGCCCAGCATACCCGAATTGCTGCGTACTAAGTCGAATGCATCGATATGCGACAAACCGGCCAGCAGCCGCAACTCCACATTCGGATAAAAATCCGCTTTGGCGGCACGGATATTGTGCGAACGCATTGCCAACAGTGCACGCTGTGCCGCAATATCCGGCCGCCTGCCCAATAAATCCGCCTTTAATCCGTCGGTTTTCACATCCGGCACTGGTGCCATTGCCGCCGGTTTACGGATGTTTAACGGCACAGGAGGCCTTCCCGACAACACGTCCAAACCATGGAGAATTCGGGCAATTTCTTTATCCAATTGCAGTTTTTGCAATTCAAACTGCCGCTGCGCCTGCTGTGCCGGATATACCGCCGAAGGCGCGGCAAGTTGAGCCCCTACCCGGCTTTGCAGCAATTTTTCAATTTGTTTCGCATTGTCGATACGCCGGTTCAAAACTGCTTTTTGCGCCTCCAGCCCCTGCCAAGAAAAATATTGTACGGCCACAGTATTGGCCAACAGAATCTCCGTTTGGCGCGTTTCATAATAAAGTGCATTCCGGCGGCCCAACGCGGCCTGGATTTGCGCTCTGTTTTTACCCCAGAAATCAAACGACCATTTGGCTTGGGCCGCCGCATGCGCTACCAGCAGGCTGCGGTCTGATTCGGCAAATTCCGACGGAGGACGTTTGGAAAGCAGCACACCCACACCTTCCGCGCCCAATCCGACTTGCAGTTTGCCCGACGCATCGAGGACGCCCAAATCCGCCCCCAACTGAGCAAAACGCGCCTGCGCACTGCGCAGGGACGGTGCGCTGTAAAGCGCGGTTTCAACATATTGGTTCAGCTGCGTATCATTCAGCGCCCGCCACCAATAATCGCGCGCCGGAAATGTTTGCCCATGCGGCAATGCATGCTGCTGCGGGCCGGGCAAACGCATCTCTCCCGGCTGCGTGACGCAAGCACTGACCAAACACAAGGCAGCAATACCCAAGCCGTTTTTTATCATACCAATGTTCATTTCGAACCCATTGAAAAAGCCGTTGCTACGATATTATCATAACAACAGCCTGCAATATGACCTTCCTTACACGCCGGATCGGCTTTCCTATGCGCCCAACTTGGTTAAAACCTTACCCAGAAGGTTTTGCAGCTGCTGGAATTCATCATCATTGAAATCCTTCCAAATCGGCTCATAGCCTTTATTCATATGAGGCTGCACTTCTTTAATGAAGTTTTCTCCGGCTTTAGTCAGCCTCAATACGATTTGGCGGCGGTCTTTTTCATTCATGCTCCGCTCAATCCAGCCGCGGCCGACCATTTCGTCGGAAAGGCGGGTGGCGCTGGTGCGGGTCAGATCCATCAAATCGCTCAAACGCGAAGGCAGTATTTCACGGTTAGGGCTGATGTATACGGATAAAATGGCAAACCAAAGGTTTTCATTGATGCCGTATTCTTTCAAAATTTCATTCTGGCGGCTGCTCAGACGATCCGAAGTGATGCGCAGCAAGCGCATGGTATGCGCTTCGCGCTCGGAAAAGTCGGGAAGCTGCTCGGACAACTGCTTCAGGGCATTGACCAGCCCTACTTGTGAAAAACTCATGATATTGGTTCTCGTCTTGTATCGGTATTTGAATGGTATATACAGGACGTTTCATAAACTTCACGTCCGGCGTTATTGATATAGCGATACTAACTACTGTATATTATTTTTACCAAAAATCTCGACATACGGTTTCCGTTTTCTCATAAACGGTTTGACTATTTTGCAACGAAACCATTAGTCTTATTCATATATCCGCTTATCTTGTTTTGTATGATATAAGCATCACCACCGGCTTTCCCGCCGCAACATTTCCATTTATCACCGGCACAAAAAATTCCTTGCCAAATCCGCCAGTTAATCTAAAATACATATCTTTACCCGTGGTTCGCAAACCTCCCACATTAAAAAACTAAGGATTCCCGTACATGACCCGACAAATCGAAGAATTGGGCGGCATCACCCTTTTGGGCGAACAGAAAACCCCATATCCGGCCAACTATACGCCCTCCATTTTGGAAGCCTTCGACAACAAACACCGGAACAACGATTATTTCGTCAAATTCATCTGCCCCGAATTCACCAGCCTCTGCCCGATGACAGGGCAGCCGGATTTCGCCACCCTATTCATCCGCTATATTCCCGACGTGAAAATGGTGGAAAGCAAATCGCTCAAACTCTATCTTTTCAGCTTCCGCAACCACGGCGATTTTCACGAAGACTGCGTCAATACCATCATGAAGGACCTGATTACCCTGATGCAGCCCAAATACATCGAAGTATTCGGCGAATTCACCCCGCGCGGCGGCATTGCCATCCACCCCTTTGCCAATTACGGGCGCCCGGGCACGACGTTTGAAACACTGGCACGCGAACGCCTGTTCAAACACGATATACAGCAATAAAGGGGGAAGCATGTACGCATTTTCCCCTGCACAGCAGCGCAAAGCCTTATCGCGTCTGGCGGTTTGGCACATCGCCATCATCGCCCTGAGCAATTATCTGGTACAGTTTCCCTTCACCGTTACCCTGCCCTCCGGCTTCGACGTTCATTCCACTTGGGGCGCCCTCTCTTTTCCGTTTATTTTTCTCACCACCGATTTAACCGTACGCATTTTCGGGCAGCGGCTTGCACGGCGGATTATTTTCCGCGTCATGATGCCTGCGCTGGCGCTCTCTTACCTATTCTCCGTCGTATTCGAGCACGGCACATGGGCGGGATGGGCAGCGCTCGCCGGCTTCAACCTGTTTGTATTCCGCATCGCCTTGGCGAGCTTCGCCGCTTATGCGGCAGGGCAGCTTTTGGACATCTTGGTTTTCAACCGCCTGCGCCGGCTGAAAGCCTGGTGGATTGCGCCCACTGCCTCCACCGTGGCCGGCAATGCTTTGGATACGCTGCTTTTCTTCGCCATCGCTTTTTACGCCAGCAGCGATACCTTTATGGCCGCCAACTGGCCGCACATCGCCTTGGTGGATTACGGTTTCAAACTGGCCGTTTGCATGCTGTTTTTCCTGCCCGCCTACGGCTTCATTTTGAACAGGCTCACCCAAAAGCTCACCGATTTGAATATCCGCGAAAATCCAGCCGCTCTGCAAACGAAATAAAACCATTCGTATGTCAATTTAAAGAATGCCTGTCTGAAAACAAGTTTCAGACAGGCATTCTTTAAATTATAGTCATTTAACACAGAACGATACGGCCTTGCTGCGGCTTGCTGCCTTGTCTCATTCTGTGTTAATCGACTATAAGACTGCACGGTCAAATTACCGGAATCCGCATACCCAAACCGGCACCGCCGGGCCGCGCCGGCAAACAAAAACGGCAATCCTGCCGGTGCAGGAATTGCCGTTGCGAACGCGAAACGGATTATTCTTCGGCGCCGGTATAAGGACGCACGCTCACGGTTTTGCGGCTCAGGCGGCCTTTGACCGCAAACTCAACATAACCGTCCACTTTGGCAAACAGGGTATGGTCTTTGCCCATGCCCACGTTCTCGCCTGCATGGAATTTGGTACCGCGTTGGCGCACGATGATGGAGCCCGCAGGAATCAGTTCGTTACCGTAGGCTTTCACACCCAAGCGTTTGGCTTCTGAATCGCGGCCGTTTTTAGAGCTACCGCCGGCTTTTTTGGTTGCCATGTTTAATACTCCTAAACTTTATAAATTAAAAATCAAGCAATCGCCACGATTTCGATTTGGGTGAAATTCTGACGGTGGCCTTGGCGTTTTTGATAATGCTTGCGGCGGCGCATTTTGAAAATGCGGATTTTTTCGCCGCGACCGTGGGCGACCACTTTGGCCGTTACTTTTGCGCCTTCGATAAAGGGAGCACCTACTTTTACAGACTCGCCGTCAGCAATCATCAAAACTTCAGTCAGTTCGATTTGGCTGTCGAGTTCGGCAGGTATCTGTTCTACTTTCAATTTTTCGCCGACGGCAACTTTATATTGCTTGCCGCCGGTTTTTACGACCGCGTACATACTCAACTCCATGAGAATATTGGTTAACAAAATCCCGCGCATTGCGCAGAACGGGAAATTCTAACCCCTTCTTATTATTTTGTCAAAACTTTATCCGTTTCAACATTTTATCCCATTTTTCAGACAGGCTTACACCCAAACCCCGGCTTGCGGCTTTGTCCGCCGCCACACCTTCCTTAATGCAATTCAACAAGGTTGCTGATATAATTGCGCGCTATATTTAGTACCGCCGGACCCCTCCCGCCGGCCGGAACCGAAAGCTTGCCATGCTCGAAAACCTGCCTTATTTCCAACACCACCTCGAATCCGACTTGGGCCGCGTCAATGTGTTTGTCAACCGTGCGGTGCAATCGGAAGTGCCGCTGATTTCCCAAATCGGCACCTATATCATCGGCGCCGGCGGTAAGCGTTTGCGCCCCATCATTACGATTTTGGCAGGCAAATCGCTGGGATATGACGACGACAAACTTTATTCGCTCGCCGCAATGGTGGAATTCATCCACACCTCCACCCTTCTGCACGACGACGTGGTGGACGAAAGCGAGCTGCGTCGCGGCCGCAAAACGGCCAACAATCTGTTCGGCAACGCAGCTGCCGTATTGGTGGGCGACTTCCTCTACACCCGCGCGTTCCAACTGATGGTAGGATCGGGCAGCATGAAGATTTTGGAAGTGATGGCCGATGCCACCAACATTATTGCCGAAGGCGAAGTCATGCAGCTGATGAACATCGGCAATACCGAAATCACCGAACAAGAATACGTACAAGTCATCCAATACAAAACCGCCAAACTCTTCGAAGCCGCCGCCCAAGTAGGCGCCATTCTCGCGGGGGCGTCCGATAAAGAAGAAGCCGCATTAAAAGACTACGGCATGCACGTGGGCACCGCATTCCAAATTATCGACGATATTCTCGATTATTCCGGAGATGCGGCCGAAACCGGCAAAAACGTGGGCGACGATTTGGCCGAAGGCAAACCCACCTTACCGCTGATTTTTCTGATGCACCAAGGCAGCGAACAAGCCGCCGCCGACGTACGCACCGCACTGCAAAACGCCGACCGCAGCTATTTCGAAAAAATCCACGGCCATGTCATGCATTCCGATGCGCTGGCCTATTGCAGCGCACAAGCCCGCCTTGCCGTAAACAATGCCCTCGCCTCCTTGGAAAAACTGCCCGACAACGAAATCACGCAAGCCATGCGCGGCCTTGCGGAAGAATCGCTGGCGCGCATCAACTAAACCACCCCGCCGTAGTTCAACGGATAGAACGTATGCCTCCTAAGCGTAAAATACAGGTTCGATTCCTGTCGGCGGGGCCACCCATCCGAAAGCCTGTCTGAATATTATTTAGGGGCCTATGGAAGCAAAATCGCAAAATACAGTGACAGCTTCCGAAATGAAACAAGTATCATAAAGTTCAGCACAATTTCCGAGCTGCATTCCGTCAAATCCTAAGCCTTTTTGCCTTAGGCACGACCGCTTCCGATACCCCCAAAGCCGCAACAATGTTCATCCGGGGTATGCAGCACACTATTCGCTGCACCTGCACTTGGAAAAAAGCCGAACTCCAATTCAATCACAGATCATAAGATTTGATACGAAAGTCCTGCTGCACATATTGTACAACGGCCGCTCCCCTCAAAATCCGAATGCAAACCATACAGCGGAGCTGTCCGTCCCCTCTCGGATTACAATTGAGGCTATCCATCAAAACAGCACCACGAAAAGGAAAGACTCGTGAATGATTTGCTCAACCATCTTATCCTGCTCGAAGCAGAATTACACCACCATGGCATATTATGCTCACCCGACCGCCTGCCCGAATTACTGCACCCGCATTTCCACGAAGTAGGCCAATCCGGCTCACCCTACGCCCGCGAAACCGTAGCAGCCTACCTCGCCGGCTGCTCCGAAGCGCCGCCCGCCCGCGGAATCCTCCACACCATGCACACCATCGGACCCGACCAAGCCTTGCTCACCTATCTTTCCGCCCTAGCCTCCCCTTCAGGCGAAACTGCCTACACATGGCGCTCTTCGCTCTGGCTACGCGAAAAAGGGCAATGGCAGCTCTTTTACCACCAAGGCACCCCTGCCTCCGCCGCATCTATAGACGCTTTGCGGGAACAAGGCAAACTATAAAACCAAAGCAGATAAAACAAGGTATCAATGCAATCCGTACGCCAGTCTGTATTTCAGGAAATTTTTACAAAATAGCGCACCAGCAAATTTTATAGTCATTTAAAATAAGAACGATACAGCGTTGCTGCGCCTTGCCGTACTATCTGTACTGTCTGCGGCTTGCTGCCTTGTCTCGTTCTTATTTTCGTCGACTATATAAAGCCACCGTTTAAATGCCTTACGCGGCAAATGTCTCTATTCAGAGCTTATCTAAAGCCCAAAGAAAAAAGCCTAAACAAACGTTTAGGCTTAAGAAATTTGGTGGGTCGTGAAGGATTCGAACCTTCGACCAACGGATTAAAAGTCCGCTGCTCTACCAGCTGAGCTAACGACCCAAAATAGATTTTAATTATAGCCACATACCAAGCGTCCCGTCAACCGTTTTTTCAATACGCAGGCGTAGCCGCTTTTGTTATAATCCTCATTATTTGGCCGATTGAAGGCCTGTCTGAAAGAAATACATGCAAAACGCAAACAATCTGTGCTGGCTGGATATGGAAATGACCGGACTGGATCCGGAAAAAGAGCGGATTATCGAAGCGGCAATGATTATCACCGATTCGGATTTGAATGTACTGGCTCAATCGGAAGTCTGCGTAATCCACCAAAGCGACGAACTGCTCGGCGCAATGGACGAGTGGAACACATCCACCCATACGCGCAGCGGCCTGATTGAGCGCGTGCGCGCTTCGAACTTGACCGAAGCTCAGGCGGAACAGAAGCTTTTGGACTTTATCTCCGAATGGGTTCCCGAAAAAACTTCCCCGATGTGCGGCAACTCGGTGCATCAAGACCGCCGTTTTATGGTGCGCTATATGCCGCGGCTTGAGGCTTATTTCCATTACCGCAATTTGGACGTATCCACCCTGAAAGAATTGGCGCGCCGCTGGCATCCGGCAGTGGCCAAAGGCGTGGTGAAACGCGGTTCGCATCAGGCTCTGGACGATATTACGGAGAGCATCGAAGAGATGCGCCATTACCGCCGGTTTTTCCTGAAATTGCCCGAATAAAGCAGAAGCCTGTCTGAAAAAAGGAATTTCAGACAGGCATTGTTGTCTATAATTAAGCCTATAAGCGAATAACCTATTTTTCGGGGCAAGACAAGCAAGCCCCGGGCAAGCAATACGGATAGCGGCTTACAAAACCGTTCTCTTTGGCCCAAGGCGCGGCAACGCCGCAGAAAATACGTTGATTCACTATAGTCTACCGCTTTGCGCGGATCCATTCCAACCAACCATATCGACATCTCCCTATGAATATCAACCGAACCCCCGCCTGGCAGGCCTTGGAAGAGCATTACCGGCAAACCCGCGCCGCCGAAATGCGCAACCAGTTCGCCGCCGAACCCGACCGCTTTGCCCGCATGCACGAAACACTGCACGGCATGCTTTTGGATTTCAGTAAAAACCGCATCAGCGAAGAAACGCTCACCTTGCTTTGCCGGCTGGCCGAAGAAGCGGGTCTGGCGGAAAAAACCGAAGCCATGCGCCGCGGCGACATCATCAATACCAGCGAAAAGCGCGCCGTACTGCATACCGCTCTGCGGCTGCCTGCAGATGCCGCGCCCGTGTATGTGAACGGTGAAAACGTAGTGCCCAAGCTGCACCGCGAGCTTGACCGCGCACTCTCTTTCGCCGAAAAAGTGATTAACGGCGAATACACCGGCACCGGCGGCGAGCGCATCACCGATTTGGTGCACATCGGTATCGGCGGCTCAGACTTAGGCCCGTTGATGGTTACCCTGGCGCTGACTCCGTATCAAAAAGGCGTACGCGTGCATTTCGTGTCCAACGCCGACGATGCCGCGATTGCCCAAGTGCTGCCCGGCCTGAACCCGCGCACCACCCTGTTCAGCATCGCCAGCAAATCCTTCGGCACACCGGAAACCCTGCTCAACGCCCATGCCGCGCGCGACTGGTTCCTGGCGCAAGGCATGACCGAAGCCGACATCAAACGCCATTTCGTCGCCATCTCCACCAATATGCCGGCAGTGGAGCAGTTTGGCATTTCCGCCGAAAACACCTTCGCCATGTTCGACTGGGTGGGCGGCCGCTACTCCGTATGGTCGGCCATCGGCCTGCCGGTGATGGTGGCCGTGGGCGCCGACAACTTCCGCGCCTTTTTAGCGGGAGCGCACGCAATGGACGAGCATTTTTTCAACGCACCATACCGCCGCAACATCCCTGTGCTGCTCGCACTTTTAGGCATTTGGTACAGCAATTTCTATGGCGCCGCAAGCCACGCCGTGATTCCCTACAGCCATTTCCTGCGCCGCCTGCCCGCCCATCTGCAGCAGCTCGACATGGAAAGCAACGGCAAACACGTCACCTACGCCGGCACCGAAGCCGACTACCAAACCGGCCCGATTATCTGGGGCGAAGAAGGCGTCAACTGCCAGCATGCCTTTTTCCAGCTCATCCACCAAGGCACCCGCCTGATTCCCGTCGATTTCATCGCGCCCGTCACCACACCCTACAACATCGGCAGCCAACACCGCTTTCTCGTAGCCAACGCCTTCGCCCAAGCCGAAGCCCTGATGCGCGGTAAAACCGTCGAAGAAGCCCGCGCAGCCTTGCCTAGCGACATGCCCGAAGCCGAGCGCGACGAATTGGCGCTGCACAACGAGTTCGGCGGCAACCGCCCGAGCAACACCATCCTGCTCGACAAACTCGACCCCTTCACCCTCGGCATGCTTCTGGCCATGTACGAACACAAAGTCTTCGTGCAGGGCGCGGTTTGGAACATCAACTCCTTCGACCAATGGGGCGTGGAATACGGCAAAGTGCTGGCCAAAACCATCCAGCGCGAACTTTCCGGAGAAGGCGAGCCACAACACGACAGCTCCACCGACGGCCTGATTGCGTATTACCGCAACCATCAGTGTAACTAAATGCCTGTCTGAAACCCCGTCCGGCCAACTCGACTTCATGCCTGTCTGAAACCGTTGCAAAATGTTTTCAGACAGGCATAAAACCGCATAACAAGCGTTACTTTCCATAACAAAAAAAACAGCTTATTTTTTAAGCCGATTCTTAATTTATTGTTGCTGTTTTAAATTTAACATACAATGCATTTTCCATGGTCAATTCCAAATAAGGAGAAGCATCTTATGCGCATTAATCTTCTTGGCACCGCTATTACTGCGTGCTTGCTAATATCAGGTTGTAGTGCACTCAACAATACGACTGTTTCTGATGAAAAATTGAAAGAACGCGCTGCTTTTGCCCTAGGCGTCCAGCCCAGCCAAATCAATATCAGCAACCGCCAAAATGAAGGTGTACGTATTAATTTCACTGCAACAGTAGGCAAACGTTCCAGCCAATGCTATGTAACAAACGCCGTAGGGGTCATCGGCGCTATGACTTCAGACGCCATTTGTTCAGGTTCCGCTGGTTCTCAAGCCAATAAATCACCTAACGGTCAATGTAATGCTCTGTTAAAAGCAGCCGGTCGCTGCTGATAAAGATTGGTTATTATCTGTATAGCATCATACAAAGCAGAAGCCATATATAGTCGACTAACACAGAACGAGACAAGGCAGCAAGCCGCAGACAGTACGGATAGTACGGCAAGGCGCAGCAAGGCCGTATCGTTCTGTGTTAAATGACTATAAAAGCAAAG
>NZ_JAUNHL010000040.1 GCF_030523955.1 Neisseria sp. | reverse complement strand
GCTTCTGCTGCTAGCACCGCTGCATCTGCTGCTAGCAAATAATCTGTTATCTATTCCTAGAACACAGAATAAAAAGCAGGATACCCTTGGGTATCCTGCTTTTTATTCTGCTTTTATTCTTCGTAAGATACTTGTTTGATAGGGGATTTAATTACTTCGATACAAGGCAAGCAAGTCGCAGACAGTACAACAAGGTACGAACCCGATTCTGTTACCGCTTTAGCGGCTTACAAAATCGTTTTCTTGGTCTAAGGTGCAGCAACCGCAGATTGAGTTTGTAAGCTGCCAAATTGTGGTTAGCAGATAGATTCTGTACTATTTTTACTATTTTCCCGGTTGAACCTTGTTTAAATGTAGTGTTATTTCACAATATATAAGCGTGTGAGTGTTTATTTAATTGCTTGTAGAATTTTTCAAAATTTGTCGGGTAAGCAGCAGGGCGGCGGTAGCTCCGAGCATGTCGGCGACAATATCAAAAATATCACCTGATCGGGTTTGGGTAAGTGTGGCCTGCGCGATTTCACTGCTGATGGCAAACAATAGAGCGAAAACAGTCAAGCCTATCCACGGTGGTTGGCGGTTTGCTTCGCGGTAAGTTCTGGCAAGGAGCCAGATTTGGGCAAAGAACAGGCTGAAATGGGCAAATTTATCGAAATAGGGAAAGGGTGGCGCGCTGCCGCTGCTTTCTTTTAAGAGGCCATACCAGCAAGCGATGTGCCATAATAGGGAAAATAGCAGAAAGCGGTTTTTGGGAGGCATCAGTGATGCTCCTGATCTAGCCAGTTTTGACAAGTGGCGGCGATTTTCAAGAATTTGCCGCCTCTTGCATTTAATAAATCACGCCACTGAGTTACTTCCTCAATAGAAGGTGCTTCGTCAAGGCTACATTCATGCAACCAGAAGTCCAGTGTTTCGGCCACTACGCCGGCGGACTCGGTTTGAATCAGATTGATCAGTTCGGACACGGTATCACACAATTTAATAGTCAAGAAATTAAGACTTCGGGCTGATAACGTTCTTAGTGTTATCAGCCCTTATTGTATCCTTTTTTCATGCTATTGTGCGGGGGAGCGGAGAGGCGATGTTATTCCAAAGGCATCATAAAAATTTTAGAACGGCGTTTGCTTTCCTCATACTCTTGACGGCGCTCATTAGGCAACTCTTCAGGGGAGGCGGTTTGAAAACCGCGTTCGATAAACCAGTCGCCGGTGTGCGTGGATAAAGCGAACAGCTTGTGCAGTCTGCGGGCACGGGTTTCTCTGACAACGTGTTCCAGTAACAGTTCGCCGTAACCACCATCTTGGGCATTGGGGGAAACCACTAAGCAAGCCAGTTCGGCGGCTTGCTCTTCTTCGAACATTTTGAGTGCCACGCAACCGTAAATTTGACGATCGTGTTCGAGTACAAAAAATTCACGGATGTGGTTTTCCAAATATTCGCGGCTGCGCTTGAGCAGGATACCTGCTTCTTCCAATGGACGAATTAGGCTGATGATATCGGCAATATCGCTGCTGCCGGCTTGGCGTATGCTCATAAACGGTGCTTGGGAGAAGGAAGTGCCGGTACCCTCGCGAGTAAAAAGTTCACTCATCAGGCTGCCGTCTTCCAAACCTGATAAAACATGTACGCGTTGCACTTGATTTTCTACTGCAGTAAGGGCGGACTGTACCAAACGGCGCTGATTGGGCTGGATGCGGCCGTTTTCCAGCAAACCACGCGCTTCGTTGGCGGAGAGGTTGGGAATCAGCAGTCCATCTTCATCCATAATGCCTTCAGGTTCAACCACAAAAATCAATTTTTCGGCTTTCAGGGCAATGGCGGCGGCTTCGGCTATATCGGCCATACTGAGATTGAAAGTTTTGCCGCTCAGTGAAGCGCCCAACGGGCTGATTAGTGCAACTGCACCGGCATCGAGCCGCTGTTGGATGGCATCGGCATCGATTTTGCGTACACGACCGGTGTAGCCCATATCTATGCCGTCGATGATACCGAACGGGCGGGCGGAAACGAAATTGCCGCAAGCGATACGCAGGCGTTTTCCCCGTTGCGGCGAATGGGCAATGCCGACTGCCAGCGCGGCTTCAATATCGAAACGAATCATGCCGCAGGCTTGTTTGGCGCGGATTAAAGTGGCTTCGTCAGTGATGCGACGCCCGCCGTGGTATTGGGGAACAATGCCGGCAGTTTCGGAAAGGGCGTTGATTTGGCGGCGTGAGCCGTGCACCAACACGATTTTGACGCCGAGGCTGGCTAATAAGTTGATGTCGGAAGCCAAAGAGTGCAACACGGGGTTTTCCAACATGCTGCTGGCGATACCGATGACCAATGTTTTGCCGCGTAGGTAGTCGATATAAGGCGCTGCTTCGCGGAAGTCTTTCACAAAATTGGGTGTGGTCACGGATCGTTCTCCCGTTGAATGGCGGCGGTAATTGGGTGAGGAAATGGCACGCCGAGGTTATTTGATAATCAAAACCAGATAAAACAGTTGGATAATCAATATGGTAAGCGCGACCATGCTGGGTAAGGTCCAGTTGAAATCCTGTTTGTTCCGGTTTTGCAGCATATCGGCCAGAGCCAGCGATTTTTGCTCGTTGGTGAGCATATTGTCTAGTAGCTCGGCGATTTCGCCGCGTGAAAGCTGCTTGTGGGTGCGTACAGGGGTGCCGATTTTTTGTACCAGTTTGGTGTCGGTTTGTGCGGCAGGCAATAAATCGGGGTGGAAATTCTCTGGCGTCGGCCGGGTATGGCTGCGCGCTTGGAATAATCCCTGGCAGGTACGGCAAACCACATAGCCTTGTGCCAGATTAAGCTGGCTGTCCTTCACCCAAAGCTGGGTGCTGCAATGAGGACAAACACATAAAGGCATGACGTTTTCTTTCGTTGGTATTATGGATAGCGGATATTTTAAGCAATTTCAATGGGGTTGCAAAGAAAAAGCATGGGTAACAACAATGCCTGTCTGAAAAACGTTTCAATGTTTTCAGACAGGCATTTTTTCAAATAGATATCGTGCAAAAGGATTTAAATAAAGGTTAAATCACGCCGTAACGCTCGCGGTAAGCTTGCACCGGAGCCAGATAGGATTGGAAGTTTTCATTGTTTTGCAGCAGGGAAAGCAGATCGCGCAAATTGGCGATGGACACAACCGGCAAACCGTATTGCTGTTCTACTTCCTGTACGGCCGATTGTTCGCCGCTGCCTTTTTCCATGCGGTCGAGCGCGATGGCAACGGCGGCGGGGATGGCACCTTCGGCTTCGATTAACTTCACCGATTCGCGTACCGAGGTGCCGGCGGAAATCACATCGTCGATAATCAGCACGCGGCCTTTTAAGGGCGCACCCACCAGCACGCCGCCTTCGCCGTGGTCTTTGGCTTCTTTGCGGTTGTAGGCAAACGGCACGTTAATCCCTTTTTCAGCCAGCATCATGGCGGTGGCGGCAGCAAGAATGATGCCTTTATAAGCGGGGCCGAACAGCATATCGAATTGAATTTTGCTCTCGATAATGGCTTGGGCATAGAAACGCGCCAGCGCAAGGGTGGAAGCACCGTCGTTAAACAGGCCGGCATTGAAGAAATAGGGCGACTGGCGGCCGGCTTTGGTGGTGAATTCGCCGAACTTCAAGACGTTTTGTTCGAGTGCGAATTTGAGGAAATCTTGGCGGAAATCAGACATATCGGGTTTTCTTTCGGTGCAGATAAAAATAATCGGAATAATTATAAAGGAAGCGCTTCTCAGATAACAGATAAGAAGGCGCTAACCGGCTGTTTGGCCGAAAGGTGCAGGTATGTGCAGCAAATCGGATTGCCCGGCCTGAGCGGCCACGATTAGTCCTTCGCCGTAGATGAAAACACTATTGGCCAGTGCGTCGGCATCGGCAGCGCCGCCGTGTTGCAGGCGGGTTTGTAGGATTCGACGTATCTGTTGCTTGTGTTGTGCGGCATGGCGGTGGGGGAGCGAAGTATCGTCGGAAAATTCGGCGCAGGCATTGATAAACATACAGCCGTAAAAGCCTTCCGATTGCGTCCATGTTTTGATGAAATCCAAATAGGCGTCGGCGGCTTGTTCCGGCGGTCGTTTTTCTAATGCGCTTTGCATGCTGTCGATAAATTGTTGGTGGCGGTATTGTAAAACCGCATCGATCAAGCCGTCTTTGCTGCCGAAATGGGCGTACAGCGTGCGCTTGGTGGTGCCTGCGCGTTGTGCCAACATTTCGACGCCGCAGGCGTGGAAGCCTTCGCGGTAAAAGGAGGTATAGGCGGTTTCGATGATTTTTTGACGGATGTCCATAAATTTTCCTTGCGTAAGTATACCGATTGGTATACTCTGGTTTGTATACCGTTCGGTATATTTTTACATTGTAGAAGATTTTTAAGGAAAGATAAAATGGATTATCTGAAAAAATGGCCGTCGCCTACTGAATCCTGTCCGGCTCGTTTGCCGTTGCGTACCATTGTGCTGGCCGGAACCGGTGCGGGCTTGGCGACGGCAGCGTTTGCTTACAGCGGCGACTGGTTGCATCTGCCTTTGGTTCTGGGCTCGTTCGGTGCCAGCTGCTTATTGGTATTTGCTTATCCGCAAAGCCCGTTTTCACAGCCGCGTAATGTAATCGGCGGGCATTTCGTTTCCAGTTTGACCGGTTTGGTATTGATGGCTTTGCTTGGTGTAGATGCTTGGAGTATGGCATTGGCGGTTGCAACGGCGGTGGCTTTAATGTTGTTATTGCGCGTACCACATCCGCCGGCGGGATCGAATCCACTGATTGTGATGACGCTGCAGGCGGGTTGGTCGTTTTTGTGGACGCCGACTTTGTTTGGTTCTCTGATTGTGGTGGCGGTGGCTTTGTTATATAACAATCTGGGTAGCGGTCGGCGTTATCCGACGTATTGGTTTTAAAAAGGAGCAGCATGATGCGTTTACATATTGGTGATAAAGAGGTGTCGACTTGGTCGATGAGGCCGTGGTTGCTGTTGAAGGAGTTGGGCGTGCCGTTTGAGGTGGAAGAACATCGGTTTTTGGATGATGTGTCTTTGCAAAGGCAGCAATGGCGTGCATTTTCGCCTACCTCTAAGGTGCCGGTATTGGAAGATGGTGAAAGGGTTATTTGGGACAGCCTGGCCATTTGTCTTTATTTGGCTGAGCGTTTCCCCGGGATTTGGCCGCAAGATCCGGCGGCACGGGCGTGGTCGTATTCGGCGGTGGCGGAAATGCATTCCGGATTTACCGCGTTGCGTACGCAATGCCCGTTTCCGGTTCGGGCGGAGAAAAGAGTGATGGAGAAGGTCGGTTTGGCGATGGATTTACAGCGGATAGACGAATTGTGGCAACAGGGATTGGCGCAGTTTGGCGGCGGTTTTTTAGCTGGCGACACATTCAGCCTGGCTGATGCTTATTATGCGCCGGTGGTGCTGCGTTTGGATTTTTACGGTTTGATCGGAGCCATGAGCGCATCTTCTCAGACTTATATCGCGAGGATTGGTAACTTGGCCGGCGTGAAGGAGTGGTGCGCAAGAAATTGATTGTTTTATCGCCGTACCGATAAAAGAATAAAAGAGTGTTTTTCAGACAGGCATTTTATGGGTAATGCCTGTCTGAAAGTTTTGTAAATCGTAAACAGCAAGTTAAAGGCGTGTTTGGTCTGTTTCTGACCAAAACAGCCGAAATAAAGGTATCATTTCGGAATATCCGAATAAAGGATAAGGAAAAACTTTCTGAAAACGGGCTGGTCTGATTTTGTATCTGCTTGCCAATCGGAGCAGTTAAAAATAAATCAATAAATAAAGTGCTTTAAACCAAAAGGACGCTAATCATGAATAAATCCATTATTACCTTATGTTCGCTTGCTGCTTTGACTTTGCTGGCCGCTTGCGGTGGGCAACAAAACAGTAACACGCCGCCTCAGGCTCGAAATGCTTCTTCCGTTGCTGCCGCCAGCGCGCCTGTTGCTGCGACCGCTACCTTTAAGCCTAAAGAAGCGGTGGAAGAGCGCGAGCGTTTGATGAAATCGTTTAAGAAAGACTTCGGTACCATCGGCAAAATGTTAAAAGGCGAAACTCCTTATGATGCCGCTGCTTTCCAAGCCGCTGCCGACAGCTTGGATGCCAATGCGGGCAAGCCTTGGGCTTATTACACGGCTGAAAGTGCCAATGAAAAATCAGAAGCCAAAGCCGAGATTTGGAGCAAGCCCGATGAATTCAAAAAAGAAATCGATAAGTTCACTGCGGCAACCGCTGCTTTGAAAGTTGCAGCGGCAGCGGGAAATTTAGAAAGCGTGAAAAAACCGGCCGGCGAAGTGGGGCAAAGCTGTAAGTCTTGCCACGATGCCTTCCGTGCCGATTAAACCTTCAAACCGTATCGAATGCCTGTCTGAAAACGTATCAATCGGTTTTCAGACAGGCATTCTTCATATTCGGAAACGCTTGGTGATTGCAATCAATCTGCTGCCGCCAAAAGCAGAAGGATGAGGTAGAATAGCGGCTGTTTTTTATTTGCCAGGAATTTATTGTGTTGAAAATTATCTCTGCCAATGTAAACGGTATCCGCTCCGCCTATAAAAAAGGCTTTCACGAATACATCGCCGCTTCCGGCGCGGATATTGTTTGCGTGCAGGAATTAAAAGCACAGGAAGCCGATTTGTCGGATGACATGAGAAATCCGCATGGTATGTTCGGTGCGTGGCACTGTGCGGAAAAACGCGGTTACAGCGGCGTGGCGGTATACAGTAAACAAAAACCGGATTGTATTCAGACAGGCATGGGCATTGAGGAATTCGACCGCGAAGGCCGTTTTGTGCGTGCCGACTTTGGTAATCTTTCGGTGATTTCTCTGTATCTGCCCTCGGGCACCAGCGCGCCGGAGCGCCAAGAGCTGAAATACCGTTTTCTCGATGCTTTTTATCCGATGCTGGCGGAAATGAAGGCGCAAGGGCGTGATATCGTGGTATGCGGCGATTGGAACATTGCGCATCAAAATATTGATTTGAAAAACTGGAAGGGCAATCAGAAAAATTCAGGTTTTCTGCCTGAAGAGCGGGCGTGGATAGGCAGGGTGATTGCCGATTTGGGTTGGGTGGACATGTGGCGCACCTTATATCCTGAAGAGCCGGGCTATACTTGGTGGAGCAACCGCGGGCAGGCTTATGCGAAAGATGTCGGCTGGCGGATTGACTACCATATGGTTACGCCCGGTTTGGCCGCCAAAGCGCGGGGCGCGCATGTGTATAAGGAAGAGAAGTTTTCCGATCATGCCCCTTTGGTGGTGGACTACGATTATCAGATTTAAACGCTAAACCGTTTTTTCAGACAAGCATTCGTATGAATGCCTGTCTGAATTTTATTCTCCGAGACCTTTGCAAAACCCCCATCTGCGGCGCATTTCTGCGTTGTGCGCTGCTCGCTCGCTTGCCTATCTATAGCAGATTTAATTAATTTTCGATACAAGGCAGCAAGCCGCAGACAGTACAAGTAGTACGGCAAGGCGCAGCAACGCCGTAGCGAAAGTTAAGTTAATCTGCTATATCTGATATGTCTGCGCTCGCTGCGCTGACGCCTTGAACTGCATCCGCATCCGGGGGTTTTGCAAAGGTCTCTCCGTTTATTGCCGGTAAATCTTGCAAATGCGATCGGTGCCGTTGGCGGCGGAGAAAAAATCGCTATTGTCTGCGCAGCTGCTGCGGCTGCTTTCGCATATCTGGCTGTTCAAATCTTCGCCGATTTTCAAAATCCGCGGCTCGTTGGCCGGATTTTTGGCCACAGCTTTGAGCGTGTAGCGCTCATCGTTAGCGCCGCGCGCATTGCCTTGCGGGCGGATGCAGAAATGTTCGGTTTCCGTTATCGGCAGGGCGGGCCAAGTAGTCGAGGTGGCTTTGAAACTTTTGCGCTGATGGTAGAAGCGTTCCATATACTGGGCGTTTTGCAGCAGTGCAGCATGAGCTTCGGCCAGCCTGGCATCTCGGGCATGGCGGCTGTAAGCCCAAGTTGACAAACTCGCCAGAATACCGGCGATGGCTATCGTAATAATCAATTGGACAAGCGTGAACCCGCGTGAGGCGGTTATGGAACAAGCCTGCATATCGTTTCCCCCTTTGTTTTTTATATGGAGAGGCTATATGCAGGCTAGTATGATATAAATTTTTGATATAGTAAACTGGAGAATTATTTCACTTCGCATTTGGCATCTGAAGCTGCTGATTCGCAGATCAGCATGATGTTGCTGTCGTCAACCCGTAAAACACGGGATTCGTTTGAGTTATTGCTATTGGCAACGGCTTGCAGGGTAAACGTATCGGCTGTTTGCGAGTTGAAGCTAATATCAAAATACTGGTTTTGTTTAAGGTTGTCGGCATGGAAGCCAGCGAAGGAGCGGTTTTGGATATAGTAGCGCTCTATATTTTGCGCATTAATCAGCAGATCGGAACGCGCGTTTTCGATTCGGGAATTACGGATGTAGCTGTCGTAAGAAGGATAGGCAATGGTGGCCAGAATGGCTACTACTAAAACGATAATTAAGAGTTCCGGAAGGGTAAACCCTCGTTCGAGAGACGGTTTTTCAGTAATCATAATGTTGGGTTGGTTATTATTTTTTAGATTGGATGGAGTACTATTTTTGTGCGAACAAATTGCAACAGATTCGGTAAAACCGGGTGTTTTTTAAAGTATCTTTGCAGGTGTTCCTCAATACCGGCAGTTTAAAGAAGTAAGGATGATTCTTTCAACCGACGATATGTTTATTATACCTAAGAAACAGTAAAGACGCGGTTTTAACCTGTCTGTAACAAGTGAAAAATTTTGTATTGTTTCAGACAGGCATTCGGGTGGGTTTTGTATTGCTTTGTTTGCTAATGGAAAGTTAGTATTTTTCTAGCCGGGAATATGTAAAATGGCTGTTGTATTTTTATTTGAAAACAGTATGTTAGTTGCGTATAAAAAAGAGAGCGGCTTGGCATTGTAAGATGATTACAGTACACTTCGTTCCGATTTAAACATACAACAGAGTATATATAACGATGAAAAAGGCGATCAAGTGGGTAGCCGGCTTATTGCTGCTGGCGATAGTCGCGTGGGGGGCTTGGACGTATTTCAAGCCTAAGGATACGGTGACTTATATTACGGAAGAAGTCAAACGCGGCAATATTAAACAAACGGTATCGGCCACCGGCGAGATCGCTTCCTCACATTTGGTTGAGGTGGGTGCCCAGGCTTCGGGCCAGATTAAGAAACTGTATGTGAAATTAGGCCAGAAAATCAAAAAAGGCGATTTGATTGCCGAAATTGATTCGCGTACGCAGGTTAATACCTTAAATACCAACCGTGCGCAATTGGAAACTTATCAGGCGCAGCTGGCTTCGGCGCAAATCGCGCTAGGAACCGCCGAGAAGAAATATGCGCGCGAAAAGGCTTTGTGGGCGAAAGACGCTACTTCCAAGGAGGAATTGGAAGATGCGCAAGATGCTCTGGCTTCGGCTAAAGCAACCATTAGCGAATTGAAGTCTTCCATCAAACAAACACAAATTTCTATTAATACCGCAGAAACCGATTTGGGCTATACCCGCATTACCGCGCCGATGGACGGCACGGTGGTGGCGATTCCGGTAGAAGAAGGCCAAACGGTTAACGCCAATCAAAGCACGCCTACTATCATCCAATTGGCCGATTTGGAAACCATGCTGAACAAAATGCAGATTGCCGAAGGTGATGCCACCAAAGTCAAAGCCGGCCAGAAAGTGAAATTCACGATTTTGTCCGAGCCTGACCAACAAATCGAGGCAGTGTTGGATACCATAGATCCGGGTTTGACCACCATGTCGCAGGGTAGTTACAGTACCAGCACCGATACCACGGAAAGCGCAATCTATTATTACGCGCGCGCTTTGGTACCCAATGAGCAAGGTAAGTTGGCCATCGGTATGACGACTCAAAACACGATTGAAATCAATAGTGCCGACAATGTACTGGTGATACCGAGCACCGCGATTAAAAAACAGGGCGGTAAGTCGGTAGTAAGGGTTCAGGGTGCGGATGGCCAGGCTAAAGATCAGGAAATCACCGTTGGTTTGAAAGACAGTATGCATACGGAGGTGAAATCCGGCTTGAAAGCGGGCGATAAAGTGGTTTTGTCGGAAATGAGCGCGGCTGAAAAAGCGAAAAGCCAGAACAGCAACATGCGCGGCGGCCCGCCGATGTAGGAGCGTATGGCATGAGCTTAATCGAGTGTAAAAACATCAACCGCTATTTCGGCGAGGGCGCCAACCGGGTTCATGTTTTGAAAGATGTGAACCTCAGCATCGAAAAAGGTGATTTTGTTGCGATTATCGGCCAATCCGGCTCCGGCAAATCGACGTTGATGAATATTCTGGGGTGTTTGGATGTTGCCTCTTCCGGCTCTTACCGGGTAGACGGCACCGAAACTTCGCAGATGACGGCGGACGAATTGGCTGGTTTGCGCCGCAAGCGCTTCGGCTTTATTTTTCAGCGCTACAATTTGCTGAGTGCTTTGAGTGCACGGGAAAATGTGGCACTGCCCTCGGTTTATGCCGGCTTGGAACATAAAGACCGAGTGAAACGTGCCGACCAGTTGCTGCACCGCTTGGGCTTGGACGGCAAGGAGGGCAACAAGCCGAGCGAGCTTTCCGGCGGCCAGCAGCAACGGGTATCGATTGCGCGGGCGCTGATGAACGGCGGCGAGATTATTCTGGCCGACGAGCCGACCGGTGCGCTGGATTCGAAGAGTGGTGAAAATGTGATGGAAATCATCCACCAGCTGCACAGCGAAGGCCACACCATCATCATGGTTACACATGATCCGAACATTGCGGCGCAAGCCAACCGGATTGTGGAGATTAAAGACGGCTACATCATTTCCGATACCAGTAAAAATACCGATATTGCGCCCAGTAGCATTCAAAGTATTCAGGAAAATATTTCTTGGTCGTTTTACAAAGACCAGTTCTTGGAATCGTTCAGGATGTCGGTACAGGCGATTGTGGCGCATAAAATGCGCTCGTTGCTGACCATGTTGGGCATTATTATCGGTATTGCTTCGGTGGTGTCGGTGGTGGCTTTGGGCAAGGGGTCGCAGGAAAAAATCCTGTCCGACATCAGCTCGATGGGTACCAACACCATCAGCATCTATCCAGGCAAAGGCTTCGGCGACAGACGATCGAGCAGGATTAAAACCCTGACGGTGGCCGATGCCGAGGCAATTTCGCAACAAAGCTATGTGGACAGCACCACGCCGCAGACTTCGTCCAGCGGTACGCTTACCTACCGCAATACCGATTTGACCGGCCAGCTTTATGGCGTGGGCGACCAGTATTTTGATGTACGCGGATTGGAATTGGAAAGCGGCCGTTTGTTTGATGCGTCGGATGTGAAAAGCGATGCGCAGGTAGTGGTCATCGACCGCAATACCCGTAATAAGCTCTTCGACGAAACGACCGATCCTCTGGGTAAAGTGATTTTGTTCAAGAAACGGCCGTTGACGGTAATCGGCGTATTGAAAGAGCAGAACAGCTCGTTTGTGAACTCCGACAGCCTGCAGCTTTATGCTCCCTATACCACCGTGATGCATCAGATTACCGGTGAGAGTTACACCAATTCGATTATCGTGAAAATCAAAGATACGGCCGATTCGCAGGTGGCACAGAAAGGGTTGACCGAGCTGCTGACCGTGCGCCACGGCACCGAAGACTTTTTCATGCGAAACAGCGACAGCATCAAGCAGACCATCGAAAGCACCACCGGCACCATGACCTTGCTGATTTCGTGTATCGCACTGATTTCTTTGGTGGTCGGCGGCATCGGCGTGATGAACATCATGCTGGTGTCGGTTACCGAGCGCACCCGCGAAATCGGCGTGCGGATGGCGATCGGCGCGCGCCAGTCGAATATCTTGCAGCAGTTTCTGATTGAAGCGGTGCTGATCTGTGTGATCGGCGGTTTGGCCGGCGTGTTGATTTCCGTGGTGATCAGTATGTTGTTCAATCATTTCGTAACCGATTTTGCCATGTCGTTTTCTATGGTTTCGATTATCGGCGCAGTGTTGTGTTCGACCGCCATCGGCGTATTGTTCGGTTTTATGCCGGCCAACCGCGCATCCAAACTCAATCCGATCGATGCGCTGGCGCATGATTGATTGTTTCAGACAGGCATACCGGTGTTCCATGCCTGTCTGAAAAACTTGCAGACAAATACAAAGGTATGTGATGAAGTCTTCAACGATAAACCTACGCACAACCGCGTCCTTCGCAGCCGTGTTACTGGCCGCCGGCTGCGCCACCCACACCGTTAACCCGCAGCTTACCGTTGCGGCCACCGGACAAGTGGTTTCTGAAGCCGAGAGCGCTGCGCGTTACCAAGTGAATCCCGAATGGTGGACGGTGTACCGAGATGAAAAACTCAATGCCTTGATTAATCAGGCGCTGGCCAATAATATCGACTTGAAACAGGCGGCGATTGATGTTAACAAGGCGCTTTACCAAGCCAACATTCTCGGCGCCAATCTGGTGCCTTCTTACAGCGGCAGCCTGAGTGGCAATACCAGCCGCAACCTGAAAGAAGGCGGCAGCAGCAACAGCTTCAGCAGCCAGTTGGGTTTGAGCTACGAATTGGATTTGTGGCGCAAATTGAGCGCCACCGCCGATGCGCAGGTGTGGACTTATCAGGCCACGCAGCAGGATTTGGCTTCCAGCCGCCTGACGCTGATTAACAATGTTGCCGACGCCTATTTCAACATTGCCTATCTGAACGAAGCGATTAAGCTGACCGAACAATCGCAAGAACGCTATCGGGAAATCCACCGCATCGCGCAAGCCAAATACCAGCATGGCAAAGTTTCTTCTGCCGAGCCGACCCAGAGCGAGCAAAGCCTGCTTTCCGCCCAAAATACCTTGATTTCGTTGCAAACCAGCCGGACCGAAGCCGAGCAAACCTTGCGCAACCTGTTGAACCTGCCGCCCAATCAGGCCATGGCAGCCGATCCGGCGGGCTTTAATTTGGCCGAAACGATACGGCCAGATTTGAACGTGCCGATTTCCGTGTTGGCCAACCGGCCCGATTTGCGCGCCGCCGAAGCGCGTTTGCAATCCGCTTCGCAAAGCTTGGTGGCGCAACAGCGCAGTTGGTACCCCACCATCACCTTAGGCGCGAGCTTGGGTGCCACTTCCGACAAGGCTTCGAACCTGTTCAATATTCCGATGTTGGGCGGTAGCGTGGCGATTAACCTGCCTTTTCTGAATTGGCAGACATTAAAGTGGGAAAATAAAACCGCCCAAGCCGATTTCGACAGCGCACGGCTGGATTTCGAGCAGGCGCTGACCACCGCATTGAACGAAGTGGCCGCCAACTACCAGCATTACCGCCAGGCCGAAGCTTCGTTGGACAATCTGGAACGCAAATACCGGCTCGACCAGAAAAACAGCCGCTATTACCAAACCCGCTACCAATACGGCAAAAACGAATTGTCCGATTGGCTCTCTGCACTCAACACCGAATACAGTTCGGCGCAAAACCTGTTGAACCAGCGTTACCAAGCACTGAAATATGAAAATATGGTGTATAAAGCGATGGCCGGCCGTTATCGGGTGAAAGGCGCAACAGAATAAGCAGCAGAGACCTTTGCAAAATCCCCATCTGCGGCGCATTTCTGCGTTGTGCGCTGCTCGCTCGCTTAGCCTATCTACTTGATATATCTGCACTCGCTGCGCTGCTGCGCCTTGAACTGCATCCGCATCCGGGGTTTTGCAAAGGTCTCAAGCAGCGTTTTCGTAACGATATGCCTGTCTGAAAAAACTTTTCAGACAGGCATTCATATATAATCACGAGGCTGTAACCTTTTTATCTTAATCTTATGTCTGAAAAATCCGGCCGCATCAACCACGAACCTGTCTTTTTACTCACCGCCACCCCGTGGCGGGAAAGCAGTTTGTGGCTGGAAATGTTCAGCCGCCGCTACGGCCGCGTGGCCTTGCTCGCCCGCAGCGCGCGCAAAGCACAATCCGAACTGCGCGGCGTGCTGGTACCGTTTGTGCCGATCAGTGCCTCTTGGTACGGCAGTCAGGAATTGAAAACCCTGCACCGCGCCGAATGGCTGGGCGGCTGGCCGCAGCCGCAAGGGCGCGCATTGTTCAGCGGTTTGTATGTTAACGAGCTGGTGTTGAAGCTGACCGCACGCGAAGACCCGCATCCGAAACTTTATGACGCACTGGCAACCGTGATGAGCCGGATTGCCGTTGTGCCTAACCACGTTGCCGATTTGCGGGTGTTCGAGTGGACATTGATGAAAGAATTGGGCTTGGCACCCGATTTGGCGCAAGATGGCAACGGTACGGAAATCAGCGAACAGCAGCGTTATTATCTGGCGCCGCAGCAAGCGGTTGAGCCTTTATCGGCGGCCGGTACGGGTGCTGTTGAAGGCGTAACGGTAGACGGCGGTACCTTAATCGGTTTGCGCGAAGGCCGTTTTCACAGCGGCAAGCATTTGCAGCAAGCCTTGCAACTGAACCGTATGCTGTTGGATTTCTATCTGCCGCAAGGCATCAAATCGCGGCAGGTATTGCAACAGATGCAGGATTTTCAGACAGGCATACTGTAGGTCGTGTAGTCGACTGCGTTGCGGCGGTATTTTTGGTTAAAATCCGCACCTGCGGCGTTAAAAATGCTCGCAAGATGTTCAATCTTGCTGTGCTTTTTGCCTTGCATCTGCGGATTTTTCCTCAAAAAACCGCTTCGCAAGTATTCTGACTACACGACCTAAGCATCGATAAAATATTGATTCAATTGAGCAAAAAAAGGACAAAACCATGTTATTAGGCGTAAACATCGATCACGTCGCCACTTTGCGCAATGCGCGCGGCACCACTTATCCCAGTCCGCTGGAAGCGGCGCTGATTGCCGAAACCCACGGTGCCGACCTGATTACCCTGCATTTGCGCGAAGACCGCCGCCACATCAAAGACGATGACGTATTTGCCATTAAACAAGCCATCCGCACCCGCATGAATCTGGAAATGGCGATGACCGAAGAAATGTTGGAAAACGCCTTGAATGTGTTGCCCGAAGATGTGTGCATCGTGCCTGAACGCCGCGAAGAAGTCACCACCGAAGGCGGCTTGGATGTGGCCGGCCAGCAGGAGAAAGTTGCCCGTTTTACCGAAACACTGACTCAGGCCGGTATCCGCGTATCGTTGTTTATCGATGCCGACGAACGCCAGATTCAGGCGGCGGCCGACGTCGGCGCACCGGTTATCGAATTGCATACCGGCGCGTATGCCGACGCCCACAGCCATGCCGAGCGCGTACAACAATTAATGCGCATCGAAGAGGGTGCGCATTTTGCCAGCGATTTGGGGCTAATCGTTAATGCAGGCCACGGCCTGACCATACACAACGTTACCCCGATTGCCCAAATCCTTGCCATCCGCGAATTGAACATCGGCCATTCGCTGATGGCGCAAGCCATTTTCCTCGGCCTGCCCGAAGCCATCCGCCAAATGAAGGAAGTGATGTTCCGCGCCCGTGCCGTACCTTATTAATTTAATAGAAAAATACACATAATGCCTGTCTGAAAAATTATCTATAAAAGAAAAGGAGAAACCGGATGATTCATGGTATCGGCACCGACATGGTGGCCATCAAACGCATCGAAGCGCTGTATAAAAAATACGGCCAGACTTTTGCCGAGCGCATTTTGCATCAGGCCGAATTAATGGAATGGCAGACGGCCGCCCAGCCGGTGAATTTTCTGGCCAAACGATTTGCCGCCAAGGAGGCTTTCGCCAAGGCGGTCGGCACCGGCGTACGCGGCGCGGTAACCTTGCGAAATGTCGGTGTCGGCCACGACTTGGCCGGCCGGCCGGAATACGTCTATACCCCCGTGCTGCAAGCCTGGCTGGATGAGCAGGGTATCCGTGTCGTGCACCTGAGCATGAGCGATGAAAACGATCAGGTGATGGCGTTTGCGGTGGCGGAAAAATAAGTTTTCCGCAAGCTTTGGCAGAATAAGGTTTGGTTTTGGGTTTGATTTTTCTGCCTGTACCGGCATCCGATTATCAGGATTGGCGGTACAGGCAGAAAACCATCATCAAAAGCGATTTTCCAGTGAACTTAAAACGCCTCAAGAAAGTCAAAAAGCAGTTGAAATATGATTATGATTCCCTCCACAGAACCCCCTTTTATTTCCGTTGTCGCCGGAGTTGTGCTCAATCATGAGGGCGACTATCTGCTCAGTTCGCGTCCGGCCGGCAAGCCTTATGCCGGCTACTGGGAATTTGCCGGCGGTAAAGTCGAAGAGGGCGAAAGTGAACTGGCGGCTTTAAAGCGCGAATTTGAAGAAGAACTCGGCATTCATATCCATCATGCAACGCCTTGGTTGAGTAAAGTTCACCGCTATGAGCACGCCATTGTTTCTTTGCGTTTTTTCCGCGTGCGTGCGCAAGATTGGTCGGGTGAGTTACAGGCTAAAGAAGGACAAAACTGGTCGTGGCAGCGAGCGGGTGATTTCGATGTGGCACCGATGTTGCCGGCCAACGGCCCGATTCTGTCGGCTCTGGCGGTTCCTAGCGAATTAAGCGGCAATCTGCTGACCGGCTTTCTTGGCGAAAACCGTATGGGAGAATACCGCGTGGTACCGTTCGCCCAGGCAGAGCAGCAGCACCGGCGCGTGTTGATTAGCGAACCGCAGCTGTGCGCATACGGAAAACTGCCCGAAGCCGACAGTGTTTGGGTGGCTATCGAAAAGCCGGCGCAATTTGATAGGGTGCAAGATGCCGATGTAGCGGTGGTATCGGTACGCAGTTTAGAGATGGCCGAATGGGCGAAGCAGAGGCTATCGCAAGGCGTGTCGCTTCCTTTTGTGGTGTTGGCGGATGAACCGTTCTATCGGCAATATCAACATGTCTGGCAGCAGGCGGGTGCGCAGGCGGTCGTTCGGAATAATCACATAGAAACCGTTTGAGACAAAGCGGAAGCGGCTCAGGAGAGAGTATATTAGTGAAGCTGCCATGTGTTTTCGATACAAGGCGTAGCGATTCCGTAGCGGGATAAGCGAATTCACTATGAGAGGGAAAAATACGGAACAACAGCGGAAATCGGAATGTTTTTCCGATATGCCGTTGCGTTGAAAAATGAGACAAATGAAATCAGGAATTTATTGATATGTATAAACGCCAGTTATCGGCTTGTTTATTGTCGGCTGCTTTGTTAGCCGCTCCTTTTGCTGCTGTTGCCAATAATGCACCGGTGCCGGGTTCGGCTGTTGAAGCGGCGCAGGAACCGTTGAAGGTTTTGTTCCATGTTAGCGAGAAGGATCGCTTGGATGCGGCTTTGGGCAATACGGAAAATCTGTTGAAATCCTTGCAGCCGGGCGAAAGCGCCCAAATCGAAGTGGTCATGAACGGCACCGCTCCGGATAGGGCGGATGCCAGCAAACCCGAATTGCAGAGTTTTACCCAATATTTGAAAGCCGCTTATCATTTTGTACTGGGTTTGTTCGGCTCTAATGATCAGAAACTGTCGGTAACCACTTTGCAGCGTATGCAAAATTTGTCGGAACAAGGTCATGTGCGTTTTGTGGTTTGTAAAAACTCGCTCAAAGGCTTGGGTATTGATGAAAAAAATATTCCCGAATTCATCAGCGTGGTACCGGCCGGAGTAACCGAGTTGGCGCGTAAAGAGCGCGAAGGTTATGCCTACTTGAAACCGTAACCGGCTTGGCGGTGAATCATAACAATAAGGGAAAAATCAATTGGTTCAAAACCGAAAATGGTTGTTTATCGGCCTTGCTTTGTTGGTATTTGCAGCGGTAAAAGTGGCGGCTCTATATTGGTGGACGCAGAGCCAGCCCACAGCAGAAACCGTTGCTGCTTGTGATGTGCGCATCGGTTGCACGCTGCCGGATGGTACAAAGCTGAAGTTCGGCACACCGGTGGGCGTGAAAACACCTTTTGATATCCGGCTGGATGCCGTACCGCCGTTGGTAAAACAGGTGTCGGTCAGCTTTTCCATGCGCGATATGGACATGGGCTTCAACCGCTATGATTTGAAACGCCAAGCAGATGGCAGCTGGCTGGCAGAGGGTGTCCGTTTGCCGCTGTGTACGCAGCAGCGTCATGATTATCTGGCCGATATTCACATCGGCGGCAAAAGTTACCAAGTCGGCTTCACTGCCGAATAAGCGCATAAGGTTTATTGCTTGAGCAATGCCTGTCTGAAACAGACTGTGGTTTTCAGACAGGCATTTTACCGATACAATGCACTATCTGTTTTATTCTTAATGAAGGAGTTGCCATGTTGGGTAAGAAATTATTTGAAGAAGTCAGCGCCAAAGTAAGCGAAACCATTGCCAACAGCCCGGCGAAAGACGTTGAGAAAAATGTGAAGGCCATGTTGGGCAGCGCATTCAACCGCATGGATTTGGTAACCCGCGAAGAATTCGATATCCAACAACAGGTTTTGATTAAAACCCGTACCAAGCTGGCCGAATTGGAAGAACGCTTGAAGCAATTGGAAGCACAATTAAATCCGCAGGCGGCCGTGCAGCAACCTGAGCCTGCCGCCGTAAAAGAAACAGAAGCGGAAACCGAGGCTTCGGAACATACCGAATAAACTGATGGATATATATAAAACCGATAGCTTATCAAAGTTATCGGTTTTATATTTATAAGGCTCTGCGCATGGCAACCGCTCTGAAAACGTGTTCCGCCGTTACCGTGTCATCTTCGGCCAAATCAGCCAAGGTGCGGGCAACGCGCAAAATACGGTGGAAACTGCGGGCGGAAAGCGATAATTTCTCCAACAGTGAGCCTAAGGTTTCTTTGGCTTCGCGGCTGATTTGGGCAAGTTGATCCAGATCGGTAGGCGACAAGCGGCTGTTGAGTTTGTTTTGCCGCGCATATTGTTTGTCTCTCGCCTGCATAACCCGTTCTAATACTTTTGCACTGCTTTCGCCTGCTTGGGCATGAATCAAATCGGCGGCGGGAAGGGCGGGCACTTCAATCACCAAATCAATACGGTCAAGCAGCGGCCCGGAGATTTTGTTGCGGTAGCGCAAAATGCTGTCGGGCGTGCAGCGGCAAGGTTTGACCGGATGGCCGTAATAACCGCAAGGACAAGGGTTCATTGCGGCAACCAGTTGGAATTCGGCAGGATAGACTGCCTGCCGCGCCGCCCGTGAAATATGGATTTCGCCGCTCTCCAGCGGTTCGCGTAGCGCTTCCAAAACTTTACGGTCGAACTCCGGCAGCTCATCCAAAAAGAGCACACCTTTGTGGGCAAGCGAGATTTCACCTGGTTTCGGATCCGAGCCGCCGCCCACTAAAGCGACAGCGCTGGCGGAATGGTGAGGGGATTTAAAAGGGCGGCGCCGGCCGATGTTTTGAATATGGTTGGGTAGCAGTGAATATAATGTCCACACGGCAATCCGTTCTTCATCGGTAAGCGGCGGCAAAATCGAAGGCAGCCGCTGAGCCAGCATGGATTTACCGGTTCCCGGCGGCCCCATCATCAGTAAACTGTGCCCGCCTGCTGCGGCAATTTCTAAAGCCAGCCGGGCGGTATGCTGGCCTTTAATATCGCGCATATCGGGTAACTCGTCGGCTTCCGGTAAGGAAAGCATATCGTTGCCTGCTTCCAAACGATCAATCGCTTCAACGCCGTTGAGATGTGCAGCCACTTGGCCGAGGCTGAGCGCACCGTAAAGCTCGATACCGTCCATGGCTGCGGCTTGCCGGGCGTTTTCCAACGGTAATACAAACGCACGCCCTGCTTTCATTCCTTGCCAAGCCATGGCCAACGCGCCGCGAACCGGACGAACGGCACCGGATAATGCCAGTTCGCCGGCAAATTCGTATTGAGAAAGTTTGTCGGATAATACTTGGCCGGAGGCGGCGAGAATGCCCAAGGCAATCGGTAAATCAAAACGGCCGGATTCTTTGGGTAAATCGGCAGGCGCCAGGTTCACGGTGATTTTGGCGGCCGGAAAGTCAAAACCGCTTTGCAAAATAGCGGCACGCACGCGGTCGCGGCTTTCTTTCACTTCAGTATCCGGCAGGCCGACAATATTGAAAGTCGGCAGACCGTTGGCCAGATGGGTTTCCACCTCCACTAACGGTGCATTCATACCGCACAGTGCGCGGCTATTAACCAGTGAAAAAGACATTTATACCTCTTAATGTTGTTTTAAATTTTATTATCAATTCTAACAGTAACCTTGATTACTGAATAGTAAGTGACAACACAGCTATATTTCAGTGCTCGATTTGCACCTTATGGTTGATTATCCATGGTGCTTGTAAGAAAAAATGTGAGTTGGAAATTTGATATCGTTAAACTGTCTGTATTTGATGTTTGACGGATAATTCCTATGGGAAAGTTTGAATATTCTGTGTGGCAATGATTAAATCGCCGTGGTTGGCAAACAATATATCCGGCTGCTGTGTAATGGAATGCAAACGATTTGGGCAGGTGGCCGGATAATTTGCTAAAATAAGCTGCTTATCGTCCCAAACCTCTGGGTGAGGGGTATTAAATAAAAAATACAGGTATGGTTATGATGAATCAGAACAAACAGTCCGGTAAGGGATTGGCAGGTTTTTTTGTAGGGTTGTTACTGGCAACGGCTGTTATCGCCGGCGTGCTGTTTTTTTTGAATAAAAGTAATAAAACTGCCATCAAAACAGCCAGCCAGCCGCAGGTTCGGCAAGAAGCAGAAATTTTAGTGCCAGGTTCCGGCTCTTCCATTAGCCATGAGACCGCCTCACAAGCATCCTCCACAGTAGTTGTCGATACGGCTCCTCAAGCTTCGTCTACTGCGGTAAGTAAGGATGGCGGCAGTGCCAGTATTCCTTCTACGGTTCCCACCGAAACAACATCGCAGCCGGCCAGTGATCATACTGCCACTTCAGAAGCCGGTGCGGCGGTACCTTTGGAAGAGGAACCCGTGGCCATACCTGGTAAAGTAAAAACCGAGCAGCAAATCAAAGCCGAACAAATCAGACAGCAACAATTGAAAAAACAGGCGGAAGCCGAGCGATTGGCGAAGCTGAAAAAACAGGCAGAAGCGAAAAAGAAACTGGAGGCGCAAAAGCGTGAAGATACTAAGCCCTCTCCTGAGCAAATCCTGAATAGCGGCAATGTAGATAAAGCCCGTCAGCAAGCCAATAAAGAAGAAGCCGAACGTAAGAAAGCAGAAGCTGCGTTGAGTGGTCGGGCAGGACAAAGCCAAGAAAGTAAAGCCAAAATCGATAAGCAATCAGCTGCAACGAAGAAAAGTGGCAAGGTAGTGATTCAAGTCGGCTCTTACGGCAACAAACAAGCAGCAGATGCGCAGCGTGCCAAACTTGCCATGATGGGCGTGTCGGCACAGGTGGTTGAAGGCCAAGCGGGAGATAAAAGTGTTTATCGTGTGCAAACCGGCGAGTTGGATAGTGAGGCGGCCGCTTCCGTACGTAAGAAACTGCAACAAAACGGTGTACAAAGTTTAACCCGTTCCGTTCAATAAAATATCTCGTGCTCTAAGGCATGGATGTATGATTAAAGGATAAAATATGAAATTATTGAAAACTCGTGCGATTGCGGTTGCTGTCGGATGTTTGTTGGCTGCCCATTCTCATGCAGCCTTGGTCGAAGGACAAGACTATGAAGTGATGGCGAAACCCGTGCCGCAGCTGCAAAAGGATAAAGTGGAGGTATTGGAGTTTTTCGGTTATTTCTGTGTACATTGCTATCACCTCGATCCGATTTTGCTGAAACATGTCAAAGCATGGCCCAATGATGTTTATCTGCGCTCTGAACACGTGGTGTGGCAGCCGGAAATGATGGGTCTTGCACGGATTACGGCTGCGGTTAACCAATCAGGTTTGAAAATGCAAGCCAATCCGGCTGTCTTCAAAGCTGTTTACGAAGAGAAGAGAAGATTGGAAGACCCGGCTGTATTCAAGGAATGGGCGGTAGCTCAAACTTCATTCGACGGTAAGAAATTAATCGCCGCTTATGATTCTTTCTCCAACCAAGCCGAAGCTAAAAAAATGGCGGATTTGACTCAAGAATATCAAATTAGCGGCACACCGACTCTAATTGTGGGCGGCAAGTACAAAATGCTATTTTCCGGTAGCGACTGGAATGCCAACATGAAAAAGGTGGAAGAAATGATTAATCAGGTGCGTACTGAGCGCGGTATGAAAGCACCGGCAGGTAAAGCTGCTCCGAGCATAAAAAGTAAAGGCGCATCCATTGCCAAGGCAGCCAATAAATAAAAGCAGTTTCAATAATTTGAATTAAAACAACCCGGATAATCTTGAAGAATATAACTCTTTCTTCAGTATTATTCGGGTTAAAATTTTCCACAGTATCGGAATATAGGGTGAGAAAACTTATTTTTGTTACAAGGCAGAAAGCCGCAGCAATTTCGTAGCTAAGTAATTAAATCCGCTTAACATTGCCGCCATCCAAAAAATAATGGCAAGTTACAAGCTAAAGTGCTGCTCTGGGGGGGCACAATTATCGAAAGAGTCGTCATTACCCTCTGATTTCGAGTTATAGCGGATTAGCTTAATTTTTGCTACGGCGCTGCTGCACCTTAGACCTTAGCTCGAAGAGAAATTTTGTGAGCCGCTAAAGCGGCAACAGAATCGGTTCCGCACGTGTGTACTGCATGAGGCATGCTGCCTTGTATCGAGAATTATTAAATCTGCTATATCGAAGTAATTTGAAACTTTATACTTAGTAAAACGAAATGCCTGTCTGAATATTTCAGACAGGCATTTCGTTTATAAAAAGATGAAAATGTAAATTAAATCTTTTTAGTTCTGCGAAGCATTTATCGGTTGCATAACCGGTACGCTAACTTCAGGTAAGTCATGATGCTTCGGAACAGCCGCAGAAGCTTGGTTTTGCTCTGCAGCCGGGGTAGGTATGGCGGTTGCTTGTGTAACAGCATTATTGCTGGTTGGTTGCGTAGTGTTGTTCGTGTTCGGTTCAGTAGCAGGAGGTACGGCAACGGTAGGTGCTGCGAGCGGGGCGGGTTTTGCATCGCTTGCGTTATTCGTGAAGAACAGTTGACCAACCATATAGGCCAGAGCCAACACAATGGTTAATATGCCAACCAACAGAATACCTGTAAGTATCAGGTACTTACCATGAAACCATTTGCGCCAACCCTCAAGTTGACCGAGTTCGACCATAAGCTGCTCTTCCAGCTCAGCACGAATTTGTTTGCGGAGCTGTTTCTCTTCTTCCTGCTTCTCACGCAATAGCTTATAAGCGATTTCATGCTTTTTCCGGTGTTCGAAAGCGATACGTTCCTGCCATTCGATTCGTTTGCGCTGGATGGTAGTTTCAGACATGTTTTCCAAGTGAAAACCACAGGTCGGGCAGTCATGTATGCTGGAGTCTTCCAGAATGGTGTAACACACAGGACACTGGGGTACAGGATCAGATAGGATACTGTCGCTATTGCCTTCATCCTGAATTTTTGAAGGATCTTCCGCAAACTCCAGAGAAAGGCGGACAATAACATCTAATCCTAAATAGTTGAAATAATGCTGGGCGTTTTGGCGTTCTTCATCGGTACAACGCTCGGCTATAATAGCTTGCCGTTGCTCAGTGAGGGCGTTGATGATATCGCTGGCTTCTTCATCTGGTAGGTTATCGCGAAGAAATGAATTGACACGCTCCGGATCTTCGCCCGGAGGGTATGAAACGTATACATCGTAAAATCTTGGTTGGGCTGTCATTACATTTCCGTGGCAATTAACATCAATATTACTACAGGTAATTTATATAAAAGAGACGGGTATTATAGCAGTATATCTAGAATGTGTGACTTCATGATTTGGTGTTTCGTTTTGCTGAAAATCAATTTTAGTCTAAACATATGTTACAAGTCGATCGACTCGTGGTAAAAGGTTTTGAAAGCAGATTTATGGTCATTACCTATCTATGTTGCTTCTTTCAACAGATCAAAGAAGGGATATTGTATGAAGAATAGTAACTATTCATGCAATATTTATTTAAACGATAAAAATAGGTTGAATGGTTGATTTGCTAAATTTCTGATGCTATATCAAGAAGAATCAATCGCTTGTAATACTTCAAACGATTGATTCCGTTTTTTTAAACATATTATAAATAGATTTAAACAGAAAATGAGGAGCCGCAACCGCAGGTAGTTGTGGCATTCGGATTGCGAATTACGAATTGGGAACCTTGAAGGCTTTCGGTGTAATCAATCTCAGCTCCTATTAAATATTGATAACTCATCGGATCAACTAAGAAAGTCAGGCCATTTGTTTCAATTTGAAAGTCATCGTCATTCACGATTTCATCAAAAGTAAAACCGTATTGGAAGCCGGAGCATCCGCCGCCATTAACAAAAACGCGTAATTTTAAATCGGGATTGTTTTCTTCTGCGATAAGATCTGCTACTTTGGCGCAGCAACTTTCGGTGAAGATAATCGGGTTTTCTTCAGACATGGCGGTATCCTTTATTTATGGTGTGTGGAGATATAAGCTATTGTGCGTACAAATTATATTGTCGCGCAAATGGATTCGCCTAGCAAGATTGGGACGACAGCGCTTTTTTCAAGCGGATGCTCTGGGTTGAGTTAAATACTGCGGCCAAACCATTCTACGCGACCGATAACGGCAATATCACCGCTCATTTTACGTAAATTGACTTCATATGCGGGATATGCGGAGTTGGCGGAGATGATGCGCACGATATTTCCAGGCATAATTTGCAAACGTTTAACCGTTAAATTGTCTTCAATGCGCAACACATATAACCCATCTTTTGGCGTATTGTCGGCATGATTAACCAGAATGCTGTCGCCGTCGTTGAATACGCCTTCCATTGCATCGCCTTTAACAGTGATAACGGAAAGTTGGTTGGTGCTGGCGTTTATATGCTTTTCCAACCATTGTCGGCTAAAGGCAAAGGTAAAGTTATCTGCTGTGTCGTGAGCGTTTCCGTTGCGTTGTTCCGTGGCTGGCTCAAGTTTGTAGCGGGGGATAAAAACAAAATCGTTTAGGTTGATATTGTTGCCGAGCGTATCTCGAACTGCCCCTTGTGCACCCGGCGCATCGGGAAACGGCTCGCCTTCTCCGGTGAGCAGCCAGTCTATGCTGCAGCCTTTGAGTTCTTTAATTTTCTTTAAGACTTCGGCTTTGGGCAAGCCGTTGTTATTCCAGATACGGCCGAATCCTGCGATGGTCATGCCGATTTCTTTGGCAATGGTGGCTTGTTTGGCTTGGTCTTTCCATAGGAAAATTAAGCGGTCTTTGAGTGTATTCATGAGCTCTGTCCTTTAAGGGATTTGTATTTGATAGTAATTTTGCGTATTGTACACAAATTATTTGTAGGGCATAAAGTTAATTTAAGTTTAATTAGATAATAATTTGCTTGGCTGCTTTGTTTTGTTTGAGATATTTGCCGTGTTTTTGCTAAAAAGAGGTATTTTGTAAGATCGTGGTGCGATAGAAGGGGCATTTGCGAAATTAAATATATCGGAAAGCTTATTTTTGATGGATACACGAGCTACGACAGTACGACAGTATGTAAGTATAGTGACTTAAATTCAGAATAGTACAGCGTTGCCTAGCCTTAGAGCGTGTATAGTGGATTAACTTAACTTTCGCGAAGGCCCTGCTGCGCCTTAGTTCAAAGAGAACGATATTGTAAGCCGCTAAAGCGGCAACAGAATCGGTTCCGTACGTGTGCACTTTCTGCGGCTTTTTGCCTTGCATCTGCGGATTTTCCCTCTTGAATTGTCAAACCAAGCGCAACGTTTTTCGAAACAGCACCTCATAAGCA
>NZ_JAUNHL010000101.1 GCF_030523955.1 Neisseria sp. | reverse complement strand
ATCGGAAGAAATTAATATATTGAAATATATAGAAATTCAATTAGAGTAGATTTATCATACGATTTGTAAATCAAATTTGTCATTATCATGCTGCGAAGCGATCGAATGAATTTCGACCACGCTTAATACAAATACAATCTGATCGCTTTGCAAAATAACAGACAAAAAATGCCTGTCTGAAAACAAGTTTTCAGACAGGCATTCCGATTTTCGTGATTACCGAATCAACGTTTTTTTACCGCTTTCTTAGCCGGAGCCGCTTTGGCTGCCGGCTGGCAGGCATCAGCCAGCTGTTTGGCGCGTACCGCCTGATCATTGCTAAACGGCAGCAGTTCGACTTTTACATTTTTGTTGCTAACCGCTACATAAGCGCTCTGCCCTCTATTATTGGTTAAGGCGCTAAACAGATAAGGTGATTTTTCGCATACGGCCATCGAATAAGGAGCGCCTACCAAAGGTTGGCGCTGTTCGTTAGATAAATTCACCCAGCCGCCCACCGGGCCTTTACCCACTTGCGGCAACAAGAGAAAACCTTCTTGCGGAACTTGGCCTTCAAAAACAAATACCGGCGTCATGCCGCGCTCGTCGGTTACCCCGCGGTAAATGTTTTCGGTCTTATTGTTTGCAAACGGCAGTTTGATGCTACTGTGAGATAAAACAAACGGTTGCTTGGCCGCCGGCTGCGTCGTACCCGGTACCAACAGCACAAAACGATAGCCGGTATTACCTTTACCGACCTGTTGCGCACCCTGCACCTCCTGCGTAAACACAAATTGCGGCGGGATTTGCTGTTGCTGCTGCGCGCGTGGCGCCTGTTTTTCTGCGGGCTGCTCAGTTGTACCGCAAGCAGTCAGAGTCAGCACGGCCGCAACGGCCAAAAAGCTTTTTTTCATGGTTTCTTACTCACAAAACAGTTAATGACGTGCGGATTATAGCACCGCAATAATATTTATCGAATAAATCTTTACCTGAAAAACTTTATCGGCCTAAACCTTTCAGACAGGCATTTGCCTGTCTGAAAGGTTTATCGAAAACTATTCCGCCGCATTTAATATCACCGGCGCCAAACGCTGGATAGTATCGCGCAGCACAATCAGTTTGCCGTGAAAGAAATGCGATGCCTTGGGCAGCATCACAATCGGGATATCTTGCCCATCCGCCCAATCACTGGCTTGGGTAATTAAAACTACATCATCGATTTCACCGTGTATCAGCAGCGTTTTGCGCGCATCAGGCGCATCAGGCTCACGCCTCTCGTAATGGCGCACTGCAGGGCCGATTAACAGCAACAAATCCGGTTCGCGCAACTGCGCAGCAAACAAAGCCACATAGCCGCCGAAGGAAAAACCGGCCAATACCAACTTCGGCGCACTTGGGTGGCGGCTACGGGCAAAATCAATTACCGCCACGCAATCATCGGTTTCTCCCACTCCATAATCATGCTCGCCCTCACTGTTACCCACGCCGCGCAGATTCGGTAAATAACAATGAAAACCCAAACGGCTTAAAGCCTTGGCGGCTGTTTGTATGACCTTATTGGTAAACGTACCGCCTTGACGCGGATTGGGATGGTTAATCACCGCCACCCCTTTTTCCACACCTTCCGCCGGGATATAAATCAATTCCAATTTACCGACCGGGCCGGCTGTTTCCAGTATTTCAAATTTAGACATTAACATCCATCCTTCTGCGCCGCTTTAATCAATCAACAAGCGTTCTACGCTGCGATGGTTAACCAACTCCTCATCCAGAATTTCCTGCAAATCCTGCTCGTCCACATAGGTATACCAGCGGCCTTCCGGATAAATCACCATCACAGGGCCCTCTTCACAGCGCCCCAAACAACTGCTGCTGCTGATGCGCAGTTTACCCGGCCCGATCAAACCTTGTTCTTTGGCATGGCCTTTTAAAAAATCCACCGCCGCATCCGCCTCGCCATTGTCGTTACAACTTTGCCGGCACGGATCTTTACGCGCATTGGTACAAATAAAAAGATGACGCTCAAAAAAGCTCATGAAATATTCCTTTTGATAAAACAAAAAACAGAAGCAGCAAGATAAACCTAGCTGATTCTTTTCAGACAGGCATTGCCTCTAGGATCTTTTGAGATACAACACAACGGCGGTATTTTGTTCAAAGTACCCCGCCTTCGACGTTAGGTGGCGTAGCAGACTTGCGAAGCTAAAATGCTCGCAATATGTTCAACATTGCTGCACTTTAAAATTTTCCTTACATACGCGGCTTTGCCTCAAAAAACCACCTCACCACTTCGCTGGTCAATTGCCAACAGAACCTAGCCGAATACAAAACAGCGGCCGTTATGCTGATTAGCCGCTTTCAAGGCAGCCAGCATCGCCGGAAAATCCAAATCATATTTTTCCGCCAATTTCGGCGCCCGCTTCTTCAAATTAGCCAGTTGCAAATCCTTAGGTAAGCGCTGGAAAGCCATCACCGCCACATTACCGTGGCTTTCTGCCGGCAAAGCCATTACCCTGCCCTCGAACACCTCCGTCAGCACCGCGACAAAACGCGGATAGCGCTTATCACCGCTCCACCAATTGGTAACAAATACCCCATCCTGCGACAAGGCGCGGCGGCAATCAATAAAAAACTCCGCGTCCACCAGCGCATCAATAATCTGCTCGCCGTCAAAGCCATCTACCAACAACACGTCGGTGCCGCCCCGCACCGTTTTGATGTATTGCGCACCGTCGGCTTCCACAATTTCAAAGCGCGGCCCTTCAAACGGCAGCTCAAACAAACTTCGCGCCACATTAATCACTTGCGGATTAATCTCTACCGCCGTTTGCCGGGTTTCCGGCAAATACTCGTCAATCCAGCGTGCAAATGATCCGCCGCCCAAGCCGATTTGCGTGATGTGTTCCGGCGCATGTTCCGCAAACAGAAGCCATCCCATCATTGCCCGGCTGTACGATAAAACCAATTCCGCCGGATGATCCAGATTCATCGAGCTTTGCACGGTTTCACTGCCCAGATGCAGCGAGCGGATATTATCGGTTTCCGAAATGCCCACTTCAGGTAGTTCGAACCGCTGGGCGCGTAAGCGCCGGTAAGGATGATGTGCCATAAACACCAAAAAACGAAATTAAAAGATGATTCATTGTATTAAAAAACTGTTTGTCGCGCATGAAGTTTTCCCCTAGCTATAGCGGATTTAATTAATTTTCGATACAAGACAGCAAGCCGCAGACAGTACAAGTAGTACGACAAGGCGCAGCAACGACGTAGCGAAAGTTAAGTTAATCCGCTATAACTCTTTCAGACAGGCATTTATATAATTATTCCCTGATAAAACAAAACAATAATTTTTTCGAACATAAAACACTTGTCAAACCGTAACGATGCTGCAATAATGCGCACTCTTTCCCCGATAGCTCAGTCGGTAGAGCGACGGACTGTTAATCCGCAGGTCCCTGGTTCGAGCCCAGGTCGGGGAGCCAAAATTTAAAAGCCTAAACAACCGTTTAGGCTTTTTTATTTGTCTATCATGCTGAATCTTGCGTCCACAAATGCAAGCATTTCGAACTGCTATAGCAGATTTAATGACTTCGATACAAGGCAGCAAGCCGCAGACAGTACACACATACGGAACCGATTCTGTTGCCGTCTTAGCGGCTTTACAAAAACGTTCTCTTTAAGCTAAGGCGCAATGGAGCCTTCGCGAACGTTAAGTTAATCCGCCATATTAAACCGCCACTGTTTTTGATAGCACCTTGTACAGTGTGAATAAAGTTAAATTTGCTGCAAACCTTTAATGAAAAAGCTTTTTCCTGATCTCGTCTTGCCGCTCAGGCTCATTTAACACACCGCTGTTCTGCAATAGCCGGATATAAGCATTAATATGACTATACCG
>NZ_JAUNHL010000100.1 GCF_030523955.1 Neisseria sp. | reverse complement strand
TACTGCTTTATGGGCACCTCTTCGCATTTGTTGCACTTAGATTGTCAATTCAAGATTGAAAATCCAATGGTTGTTATCTTGCATAAACGTTTTGCATATTGGAAATTTTCTAGAAAACTCATGGTGCTTGGGTTGGTGGTTTACGTGTAAACAAAATAAATAAGTTGATGGATAGTTAGAGGAAAGATGATGAATATAAAGAAAATATATGACTATATGTTACTGCTTTCTGTGGCTTTTTTATTTTTATTGCTGGTTTCTGTTTTGATGATGGGATGGAATTTATCTATAGGAAATATCTCAACAAAAGAAATAGAAATTCCCAATGGAGAGATTGTGATCGGAGGAAGGCCAAATACACCTAATATACAAATTTTTGGTGGTTCGGAGATTATGTATGCTGATTGTCGCGTGGGAGTAGGAGGGTTATGTTGGGATTATAGAGGGCGTAATTTATATGCAAAAAATATAAAGTTGTTGGTTATTAATAATGAGTCTAGTGCTTTGATTTATGCTGATTTGGAATCGAAAGAAAGAAAGTTTACTATTGATAATTCTAGGAATATACAGTCTTTGGTTACAGAGTCTGTAGCGAGAAGAAGGGTATATCCTAAATTTTTTCTTTTTGCGACGATGATTTCGTTTTTATTGTTATTAATTGTTTTTGTTGTAAAGAAGAAAATTGAAGCAAAATAAATTTGTGGCTATTTAAAACCAAGGTGTTCAAAACCTTGTACCAGCCTCAAACAATTTGAGGTCGTCTTCAATGATAATTGCTAAAGAGTATTTTGATTTATATTTGAAGGAGTGCACATGGCGTTTTATCAATGATGGAATAAAATTTTATATTTCCATTTTCAAAAAATCGATAAAAGATTGTTTAATATAATTATTTAGGGATTCGTCTTACAATAACATGAAACCTAATCACAACTTCTCCATTAAATTATTAGGCATCTGCTTCGTCGCTTTTTTAGGCTGGGTATTATTCCTAGCAGTTCTTATGTATCGGGAAAGTACGGAAAAAAAGGTAAGTCCTTTAATTACCAAAACCATTCATGGTGTCACCAATCCTTTCAGAATTCGTGAAAAAGTTGGTTATTATGCTTCTTATGAACTGGAGGAAGGCGGACTAAAAAGATTACAGGCGCCCTCGGAATGTAGTGCAGGCATATACGCGCTTATGGAAGATATGCCCCAAGGCGATTTGAAAGCATACTTGCGCCAGTTTGATTATTTTGACTTAGAGAAAAATCCATTACCGAATCCAAATCAAAAATATTTAGTTAAAGGACAAATGCTCGAAACAACCTGGCTGTCCCGTAATGAGTTAAAACCATCATTGGTTAATCCTTTTGATGAAAAATTAAAAGAACAGGAAAAAGCGGGTACCGTGGACATAAGCAAGCAAGCCCATTATTCAGATTTTTTAGAATGCGAAGACTTTTTGCGTGATGCAACCAAACCGGCACATAAAAAAAGAGTGTTTAGAAGGGCGGATTATGAATTCACCCATCCGCAGTATGATCTCAATACATTAGAGGCCGTTGTCAATGATCCGGATGTTTTAATCCGAATAAGAACTATCTGCCGCTATACACAAGTAGATTACTATAGTCGAAAATATAAAACTTTTATTAAAATGGATGCTTTTATAAAAAGTAGATATGTATCTACTGATAACTACACATATAACCCTAATTGTTCATAACTTTCTTTTATTCCCCCCAAAAATACAAAGAGGCAATGCCTGTCTGAAAATATTTTTCAGACAGGCATTGCCTCTTTTCAAACATTTATTTTCTCTCATAGCCGTTCGCAAAAAATGCCCCGCTCGGAATCCGAAGCGGGGCATTTGGTTTGAATAGCGGATTACAGTACGCTCTTCACAACGGCCACCACATTATCGACGGTGAAGCCGAAATGCTCGAATAATTCTTCCGCCGGAGCCGATTCGCCGAAGCGGTCGAGGCCGACCACTTTGCCGTTCAAGCCGACATATTTATACCAGCCGTCGGTTACGCCGGCTTCCACCGCCACACGCGGCAGGCCTTGCGGCAACACGCTGTTACGATAGGTTTCGTCCTGCTTGTCGAATACATTGGTCGAAGGCATGGAGACCACGTTCACAAACACGCCTTGTTCGGCCAATACGGTTTGTGCATCCAAGGCCAGCGCCACTTCCGAACCGGTCGCGATGATAACGGCCTGAGCTTTGCCTTCATCGGCAGCACGCACTACATAAGCGCCGCGTTTGATTTGGGCCAATTGCTGTTCGCTGCGTTGGATAAACGGCAGGTTCTGGCGGCTGAAAATCAGCGAAGACGGATGGTCGGTCGCTTTCACCGCTTCTGCCCAAGCAACCAGCGATTCGGCGGTATCGCACGGGCGCCAAACCGCCATATTCGGAATCAGGCGCAAAGAAGCGGTTTGCTCGACCGGTTGGTGGGTCGGGCCGTCTTCGCCCAAGCCGATGGAATCGTGGGTGTAGACAAAAATCGGGTTGATTTTCATCAGCGCGGCCATGCGCAAGGCATTGCGGGCGTATTCCGAGAACATCAGGAAGGTTGCGCCGAACGGTTTCACGCCGCCGTGCAGGGCCAAGCCGTTCATGATGGCAGACATGCCGAATTCGCGCACGCCGTAGTGCAGGTAATTGCCGCCGCTGTCGCGGGTAACCGGAATACTGGCCGACCAGTCGGTGAGATTGGAAGGCGTGAGGTCGGCCGAGCCGCCGACAAATTCCGGCAATACTTTGGCCAGCGCTTCGATGCTGTTCTGGCTCGCTTTGCGGGTGGCGATTTTTTCGTGTTTGTCGCACACCGCTTTTAATTCAGCGGCTACGTGTTCATCGAAATCGGCGGGCAATCGGCCTTCCATGCGGCGTACGAATTCGGCTGCTTCAGCCGGGAATTTGGCCTGATAGCGGGCGAACAGCTCGTTCCATTCCTTTTCCAATTTGGCACCGGCTTCGACGGCATTCCAAGCATCGTATACTTCTTGCGGTACTTCGAACGGGCCGTAATTCCAGCCTAAATGTTTGCGGGTGGCTTCGATTTCCTCCGCGCCCAAGGGGGCACCGTGGGTTTTGTGGCTGCCTTCTTTGGTAGCGGCGCCTTTGCCGATTAAGGTTTTGCAGCAAATGATGGATGGTTTGCCGGTTTCGGCGCGGGCCGCTTCAATTGCCGCACGCACGGCATCGGCATTGTGCCCGTCTACATTGGGAACAACGTGCCAGCCGTAAGACTGGAAGCGTTCGGGGATGTTTTCGGTAAACCAGCCGTCTACCTTGCCGTCGATAGAGATATTGTTGTCGTCATAGAGCACCACCAGTTTGCCCAAGCCCAAGGTGCCGGCCAACGAGCAGACTTCGTGCGATATGCCTTCCATCAGGCAGCCGTCGCCTAAGAAAACGTAGGTGTGGTGGTCGACGATGTCGAGGCCGTCTTTATTGAATTCGGCAGCCAGAATTTTTTCTGCCAGCGCCAAGCCTACGGCATTGGCAATGCCTTGTCCCAACGGGCCGGTAGTGGTTTCTACGCCGTCAGTGTAGCCGTATTCGGGGTGGCCGGGCGTTTTGCTATGGAACTGTCTGAAATTTTTCAGGTCATTAATGGTTACATTGTAACCAGTCAGATGCAGCAGACTGTATAACAACATGGATGCGTGGCCGTTGGATAATACGAAGCGGTCGCGGTTGTAAAACTTCGGATTGGCCGGATTGTGCTTCAGAAAGCCTCGCCACAGTACTTCGGCCATATCGGCCATACCCATCGGTGCGCCCGGGTGGCCGGAATTGGCTTGTTGTACTGCATCAGCCGAGAGAAAACGGATGGCGTTAGCCAGTTGAGATGCCATGTGTCAGTCCTTTTGTTCGATTGCGTTATGGAGCTTGGAATTATGCGGGTTTTTAGGGTGTGTTTCAAGAAGTGATGTTTTCCCGTCCTGCCGCTTATGCTTGATTGAAGTGGTATAGAAAGAAAAGACGCCATTTGTGTATGCGGAATTTTGTTTAAAAAACGGTTTGTCAGTTAAAACGGT
>NZ_JAUNHL010000039.1 GCF_030523955.1 Neisseria sp. | reverse complement strand
CAGAATCGGTTCCGTACGTGTGTACTGTCTGCGGCTTGCTGCCTTGTATCGAAAGCTAATTAGATCTGCTTAATACTTTTCGAGTTTTGCAAAGGTTTGGCAGAAAGAGCAAATGCCTGTCTGAAAATATTTTCAGACAGGCATTTGTTTTGGTGCATCTTTAACTGCTGTCTGCGGCTCGACGCCTTGTCCTATTCTGAATTTAAGTCACTATAATTAAATCCGTTATATCGAGAATGTGTTTAGGTTTCCAGCAAGGCATCGGTTTTGGCCGCCATAATAAAATCGTTGCGGTGCAAGCCTTTAATGCTGTGCGACCACCAGTTCACGGTTACTTTGCCCCATTCGGTGAGTATGGCCGGATGGTGCCCTTCGGCTTCGGCCAAATCGGCTAGCCGGTTGCTGAAAGCCATGGCTTGTTTGAAGTTTTTGAATTTGAATTCGCGCTTGAGTTGCAACACGCCGTTTTCCGTTACCGGTTGCCAGTCGGGAATTTGGTGCATCAGTTCGGCCAGCTCGCTATCGCTCACTTTGGGGGCGTCGGCGCGGCAGGCTTCGCAGTGTTGCCGGGATAATTCGTTCATGGCTGTTCTCCTGTGTGGGTTAAGCTGGGGTGCGGTGGGTACAGACCTTGCGACATGGCGCGGCGTACGGCGCTCATGATATCGGTGTGCGCCAGTTCGAATAGGGTGTCTATGCTGTCGATGACGTAATAAATCGGTTGGATGCGGTCGATGCGGTAGGGGGTGCGCAACACGTCGGCGATATTGAATTCGCGGTATTCGGGCTTACCGCTTAAGGCATATTCGGTTTCGGCGGGCGAGCTTAAAATGCCGCCGCCGTAAATGCGCCGCTCTTGGGCTTGGCGGCCGACCAAACCGAATTCGACGGTAAACCAATAGAGGCGTGCCAGAAAGGTTCGCTCGGTTTTATCGGCGGTTAAGCCGAGTTTGCCGTAGGTTTCGTTGAAAGCGGCAAAAGCAGGATGGGTGAGCAGCGGGCAATGGCCGGCGATTTCATGGAAAATATCCGGCTCTTGAATATAGTCGAAATCTTCCCGGCGGCGGATAAAGGTGGCGACTGGAAAGGCTTTGTCGGCCAAAAGCCCGAAAAAGCGGCCGAACGAGATCAGTGCGGGAACGGCGGTGGTGCGCCAGCCGGTGGTTTGTTGCAATACGCTGTCTATTTCGCCCAGTTGCGGAATGCGGTTCAGCGGCAGCTGCAATTTGGCCAAGCCGTCCAGATATTCTTGGCAAGCGCGGCCGGGCAGGGCGGCTTGCTGGCGGACAATCAAATCATGCCAGGTTTGATGTTCCGGCGGAGGATATTCGATGATGCCTTGGGCATTTGCTTCACGAGCCAGATAAGTGGTAGCCATCGTGTATTGCTCCGTAGTAGATTTTGTGTTTTAACGGCATTTTATTTGGAATTTAAATGCTCTATTTTTAATTTATATTGTTTTATATTTTATTTATTTATTTTTTAATGATATATATGTTATGTATTTTTATTTATTTTGGCATTAATATTTAAGATGTGCAATGGTTTTTGAGAGGTGGCTGGAGAAGAACATTTAAGGTTCCGGGTTTTATGGCGGCTTAGCGATTAATATGCCTGTCTGAAAAGGTTTCAGACAGGCATTGGCGGTTCCGGCCGTCTGAAACCATAAGTTGCCTGCGTCGGGCATGAATGCCCGACCTACATGGGTTTCAGGCGGCATCTACACTATACGCTTGGGTGGGGAAAACCAAACCTTATCGGCAATTTCGCGGTATGCTTGCCGCGTTAATAAATGACTCAAGTGATCACTCCTCTCGGTTTTATGCTTGACCGGTAATCAGGCTGGTTTCATGTTTCAAGGTTTTAATGATTTGCGCGAGTTCTTCTTGTTGCTGTTCGTTCAGCGCAAGCAGCGGCAAGCGCACTCCGCCGGTGACCAAACCGGCAAGTTGGCAGCCGTATTTGATGGATTGTACGAATTTTCCGGCGGCTTCCAAGAAGTCCATTAAAGGCATCATCGCTTGCATGATGCGGCGGCCTTTATCAAAATCTTTTTCCAATACGCAGGCTTCATATAAAGCGATATGTTCTTGCGGCAGGAAATTGGAGCCGGCGCATACCCAGCTGGTCGCTCCCCAAGCAAAAAACTCCAGCGCCATATCGTCCCAGCCGCAGGAAAGCTGGATATCGGGAAAGCGGCAGGCCAACAGATGCAGCTGCATGGTGGAACCGCTGCTTTCTTTGATGGCGACAAAGTTTTTCGAATGAGTCGTTACCGTTTGGAAAAAATGTTCGCCCATGGTCATGTTCATGCGCCCCGGATAGTTGTACAGCATCACCGGCAAATCAGCGGCGCGGTCTACGGCCAAGGCGTGGCGGGCATTTTCTTCTTCGTCGGGCAAGGCATAGGGCGGCGTACCGATCAAAACCGCATCGGCACCAACCGCTTTGGCGGCCTTGGCCAGTTCTACCGACTCTTCGGTGCGAATCGATCCGGTGCCGACCACTAAAGGCAGCTTGCCGCCGATAACGTCTTTTGCTTTTTTAATCAATTCAATCCGCTCGGATAAGGAGTGGGCATAATATTCGCCGGTGGAGCCGCCGATAATGATGCCGTGTACCTTGGCATCGATCAGATATTCCAATACTTCGGCAAATGCGGCGAAGTCGATGTTGCCGTTGTCTTGCAAAGGTGTAATAGCGGGGGTGTAAATGCCTTCGAATTTCATGATGCTTTCCTTTTTAGCAATTTAGAAAATTAACGTTTCAAAGATGCAGCCTGTTCCAAACTCATGCCGCGGGTTTCAGGCGCTAATGCGACGGATACAAACAAACCGATAAAAGTAACGATAGCGGCACCAATCATGGTGTAGCCGATACCGATCGACTCCAAGGCAATCGGTACGACCCAAGTACCCACCGCTGCGCCGATGCGGGATAAAGATGCGCCGACGCCCACGCCGATGGAACGGATTTCGGTGGGAAAAATTTCATTGGGATAAACCAATTGCAAAACTTGTGCGCCACCGATAAAGAGCGCATACAGCCCGAATAACACCAGTACCAGATACTCGTTGGCATCGGAAAAAAATCCCAAACACAATAAAGCCAAACCAGACCACAAAAAACTGTGGATCACCATCGGCCGGCGGCCGATGATATCGATAATCCAAGTGGCCACGGCGCAACCGATAACGAATAAAACGGTGATGGCGACCGAACCGTATGCAGCCGCGGTACCGGTCAGGTTCATCGCTTGCAAAACGCGGGGTGCAAACGCATAAACGGCAAATACCGGAATCACCGAACACATCCAAAACAAGGAAACAAATGCCATCCGCGCGCCGTAGCCTGCTTTTAGCAACTGTGCCAACGAGGCATTCTGTTGCGGCGGTTGTTCAGGCAGGTTTTGCAAGCCGAATTGAGGGCCGTAAACCTGTTTGATCACGCGTTGTGCTTCTTCTTTGCGGCCTTTGCTGAGCAGCCAACGGGGCGATTCGGGCGTGCCCAAGCGGATGATCAGCAACACCAAGCCGATAAAGGCAGGGCTGAGCAGCACCCAGCGCCAAGCATCATCGCCGCCATAGTTCAGAATCAGATTGCCGGCAATGTAAGCCAAGGCCGCGCCGGTAAACCACAAAATGGTTAGTGCCGCCAAACGCGGCCCGCGCGATTTTGCGGGCAGGTATTCCACCAAAATGGAGCCTGCAACCGGGTATTCGAATCCGACGCCGATGCCGATGAAAAAGCGGCAGATAAATAAGGTGAGCGCCGATTCCGCCCAAAATTGCCCGATGGAGCAGAGAATGAAAATAATCGGCCCCACGAAATATAATTTTTTCCTGCCAAAATGATTGGTTGCCGCACCGCCGATAAACCCGCCGAAAAAAATACCGATTAATGCCGCTGCGGCAATCAGGCCCTCCCAAAAGCTATCCAAGCCAAGCTCCGATGAAAACGGCACCAAAGCCACGCCGAGGATGCTTAAAATGTATCCGTCCAATAACCAACCGCCGCCGGAACGTACGGTTAGTAGTTGGTGGAAGCGGTTGATGGGTACGTCTTCAATCGAAAGTACAGGGTTGTTCATTTGGTTTCTCCTTTAATTTCAAAGAACAATTAATTGTTTTTATGTTTTTTTAGTTGCAAAAATCCTCGGGTACCCGGTGAGGTAACCGCATCGGTTCAATTTTTCAGATGTCTGAAACGGAACCGTTCAACAGAGGATTAAATGGGAAAGTTCAGGCTTCGATTCCGGCTTGCCGCTGTCCCCACCATAGGGTGGTATTGACGCCGATAGACAGAAACGGCTCGGGGGGGAGCTTGTTCGGGCCGGGCGAGGCGAGCAGGAAGTCAATCAAATCGGCATGATCGCGCTTGCCGGCAATCCAATCGGCCAGCAAAGTACCGGTTACGGTACCGCGGGTGATGCCTAAGCCGTTACAGCACAGCGCGCCGTAAATATTGGGCGCGAGCCGGCCGAAAAAGCCTTCGTGATTACGGGAAAGTGCCAGAGAGCCGCTCCAAGTGTATTCAAGCGATACTTCGGGCAACATCGGGAAGCGGCGGCGGAAAGATTGCTGGTGCCGCGGAAGAAATTTTTGCAGACAATGGCGTTTGGGTTGGCCATTCGAATTGAAACTGAAACTGTTGCGAATCAGGATACGGTTGTCATGGGTACGTCTGACCGTGCTGCCGTAAGGGTCGGCAGGAATCACGCCCCAAAACGGCTGCCCGCCCAAGCGTTGCTGCTCGGCTTCGGTGAGCGGCCGGCTCAAGCTGGCATACAGAAATACCGGCAGCATGGTGTGTTGCAGGAAACCGAAATGCATGCCGAAAGCATTGTTGGTGAGCAGTAAATTATCGGCGCTGATACGGCCGTTGGCATGGGTAAGCAACACCTTGTTGCCATATTCGAAACCGGTAACCGCCGTATGCTCGTACAGGCTGACGTTTGGGGGCAGAGTATCGGCCAGGCCTTTGACCAAAGCAGAAGGTTGCAGCAACATCGTGCCCGGGGTGAACAATGCCTGTCTGTAAAAAGAGGTGCCGATATGTTCCGGTAGCTCGGCACCCGAAATCATTTCATAGGACTGCCCGAGTTTATCCAAGCCGCGGCGATAAGCCTCCAATACTTTAATACCTTTGTCGGCAACGGCGGCCTGATATTTGCCGGAAGGGCGCATGTGACAGTCGATTCCGTATTCTTCTACCGCACTGCGCAAAATGGATTGTCCCAATTGGTTGAGTTTTAAGGTAGTTTTGGCTATATCAATATCGCCGATGTAGTCTTCGGCGCTGATGTCGTGAGGCAAATCAATGGCAAAGCCTGCATTGCGCCCGGCCGTTCCGAAGCCGATTTCTTGCGCTTCCAGCAGCACGATTTCATCATCCGGATAATGCAGGGCCAAGCGGCGTGCGGCGGCCAAGCCGGTATAGCCGGCGCCGACAATCACCCAACGGGCATGGCTGGAACCGCTGTGAGCGGGTTTGGGGGTACGTTGCCGGCTGGTATGAAACCAACCGCAACGCTCGTCATCATGAGGCGTGTGGGCAACTTTTTGCATGGCATGCTCCGGTTGTAGACAGAAGTAATATGGCTGAAAACCGGAGATGCCTTGTGATATCAAAACTGTATCGGAACATCCAGATTTTCAGGTACGACAAAATCCATCATTCTTTTTTTCGACAAGGCCCAGTGTTCTTGAACCAGTTGGCCGGCGCGTTCGCTGTCGTGTTGTTCTATCGCATCGATAATCCAATCGTGCTGATCGGCCGCGGCCAAACTGTCTTCTTGGTTATGCTCTTGAGCGCCGGAGCGGTAAAAAGTCATCCCCAAGCGCGCATGGTCAATCAGCAGGCGCTTTAAGCTGGGCATCAAGTAAATGTTTCGGGCAATTTGCCCGATTTGCAGATGCAGTTGGTTGTTCAGCAACATTCTGGCTTTGGTGTTTCCGCTATCCATGGCGGCTCGGAATTCGCTTTGGATGGCCCGTAATACGCGTACGTCTTCCGCATCGGCATTGAGGGCGGCCAGTTTGGTGGTGGCAATGTAAATCAAAGGCGCAGCCTGAAAAAACATCCTGAGCGATGAATAGCTCATCGGCGCAACGCGCGGCGAACGGTTTTGTTCCAATTCAATGTAACCTTCGGCCGCCAACTGCCGGATGATTTCCCGAATGGGCGAACGGGAAATGCCGAATTGCGCTTCCAATTCCACTTCATCGATTACCGCTCCGGGTAAATATTCCATGCTGATAATCTTGCTGCATAAGGCAAGGCGAAGGCTTTCTTTCTTATCGATTGGCGAGGTCATATAAGGGTTTCCTGAAATAACGATACTGCTGATCCCAGCGGGCGCAGTTTAACATTATTACACTTTCGGAAAGCCTTGAAATTGGTTTGCAGACGAAATATTTATTGTTTTATTTTTATTGTATAAAGTTTGTATATTTTTAAAATATAAAAAATATACAGTCAAGATAATTTTGGGGAGTTGATTATTATATGTTGATAATAAAAGGAATTTTATTGATTTTTGGCTGAGGAAGTGCAAGGTTTGCTCTATCGGTTTTGGCAAACCGCTTGCTGTTGGCCAACAAAAATGCCTGTCTGAAAACATGTTTCAGACAGGCATTTGGCCGTAAAGCAGGTGTTTAACTGCGGATGCGTTTCAACACTTCTTCTTTGCCCAATAAAGCCAGCACCGCATCGATGCTGGGGGTTTTGGCGGTGCCGCATACTGCCAGGCGCAGCGGCATGCCCAGTTGCCCCATTTTGATGCCTTCGGCTTCACAGAAGGGTTTGAACAGATCGTGAATGGCGGGAGCATCCCATTCAGACAGGCCTTCGAGTTTTTCGGCAAAACGCAGCATGCGTGCGGGAGCTTCGGCATCCCAGTGTTTTTGTACGTCTGCTTCGGCGGACACGGCTTTTTGGTAGAAATACACGCATTCGTCGGCCAGCGTATTCAAATCTTGGGCACGGTCTTTCACCAATGCCAGCACGTCTTCCAGCGCGGGTTTGTCGAGCACTTCCACGCCGCGCACCGCCAAGCGGGGTTTCACCAGCGCGGCGAGCGTGTCGTTGGGGGTGATTTTGATGTGTTCGCCGTTAATCCAATAGAGTTTTTTCAGATCCATGCGGCTGGGCGAGGGGGAAACGTCTTTCAAATCAAACCATTCGACAAATTGCTTCATGGTAAAAAATTCGTCGTCGCCGTGCGCCCAACCCAAGCGCGCCAAATAGTTGAGCATGGCTTCGGGCAGAATGCCCATTTGGCCGAAATCGGTGATGGCCACGGTGTCGCCGCTGCGTTTGGAGATTTTTTTGCCGTGCTCGTTCAAAATCATCGGCAGGTGGGCGTATTCGGGCAGCTTGGCGCCGATGGCTTTTAAGATATTGATTTGTTTGGGGGTGTTGTTGACATGGTCGTCGCCGCGGATAACATGGGTGATGCCCATGTCGCAATCGTCCACCACCACGCAGAAGTTGTAGGTGGGCGTGCCGTCGGCGCGGGCGATGATGAGGTCGTCGAGCGCTTCGTTGGGGATGCTGATTTCGCCTTTCACCAAGTCGTGCCATTTGGTTACGCCCTCCAACGGGGTTTTGAAGCGGACAACCGGTTCGCGGCCGGCGGGGATTTCGGGCAGGGTTTTGCCAGGCTCGGGGCGCCAGCGGCGGTCGTAGGTGGCGGTGCCTTCTTTTTCGGCTTTCTCGCGCATGGCTTCCAGCTCTTCTTTGCTGCAATAGCAATGGTAGGCGTGGCCTTGCGCCAACAGCTCGGCAATCACTTCTTTATAGCGGTCGAAGCGGCGGGTTTGGTAGATAACGTTGTCGGCGTTGTCGTAATCGAGGCCTACCCAGTTCATGCCGTCTAAAATGATGTTGACCGATTCGGCGGTGGAGCGCTCCAAATCGGTATCTTCGATGCGCAGCAGGAATTCGCCTTTGTGTTTTTTGGCAAAAGCCCATGAAAACAGGGCGGTGCGCACGCCGCCGATGTGCAGGTAGCCGGTGGGGCTGGGGGCGAAACGGGTTTTAACGGTCATGGTATTTTCTTCATCTCTAGAAACGTTTGAAAAGCGTATTTTATGCGTTTCATGCCTGTCTGAAAACATAAGAGCAGTTTGTTTTCTTTGGCAAGAGGCGTACACTTTGAGCAATTATGATTGTTTTCAGACAGGCATTTATGAAACGCAAGTCTTCCGCTGCCATGGTTTTGGCAGCTCTGGGCATTGTTTACGGCGACATCGGCACCAGCCCGCTCTATACGTTGAAGGAGACGTTTCTGGCTTCGCATATGCGGGTGGGGGAAAGCGGCATCTTGGGATTTGTGTCGCTGATCATCTGGGCGCTGATTCTGGTGGTTACACTCAAATATGTGGTGTTCATCCTGCATGCCGACGATAAAGGCGAGGGTGGCGTGGTGGTGCTGATGCAGCAGGCGATGTACCAGCTTTCGGGCAAGTGGGCGAAACTCATACTGCTGTTGGGGCTGGCCGGTACGGCGATGTTTTTCGGCGATGCGATGATTACGCCCGCAGTATCCGTACTTTCCGCTGCGGAAGGTCTGACCGTGATCAATCCGGAGCTGGAGCATTGGGTTTTGCCGATTGCGCTGGCGGTGATTGCGATGCTGTTTTATGTGCAGCGCAAGGGCACGCAGCATATCGGCGCGTTTTTCGGGCCGGTGATGCTGCTCTGGTTCGGTTCGTTGGCCGCTGCCGGGGTGTATCAGATTATGCAGAATCCGGGTATTCTGCGCGCCGTTAACCCTTATCACGGGCTTTATTTTGCGACGCACCACGGCTGGATGGGTTTCGTCAGCCTCGGTGCGGTGGTGCTGGCAGTAACCGGCGCGGAAGCGCTGTATGCCGACATGGGCCACTTCGGCCGCAAACCCATCCAAACCGCCTGGCTCTCGCTGGTGCTGCCTGCTTTGGCATTGAATTATATCGGGCAGGGCGCGCTGTTGTTGCGCAATCCGGCCGCCATTAAAAATCCGTTTTTCATGAGCATGCCCGAATGGGCGCTGATACCGATGATCGTGCTGGCAACGGCGGCTACGGTTATCGCCAGTCAGGCCGTGATTTCCGGCGCATTTTCGCTCTCCCGCCAAGCGGTTCAGTTGGGTTTTCTGCCGCGCCTGCAAATTCACCACACCAGCGAAACCGAAATCGGTCAGATTTATATTCCTTCGATTAACTGGATGCTGCTGGTGATTGTGATACTGGTGGTGCTCGGCTTTAAAAATTCCACCAATCTGGCCTCTGCCTACGGCATCGCCGCCACCGGTACCATGGTGCTGACCACCATCATGTTCTGCGTTGTCATGCTGAAAAAATGGCGCTGGCCGAAGATCGCCGTATTTGGTTTAACCGGCATTTTCCTTACCTTCGACCTCGCCTTCTTCTCTTCCAACCTGCTCAAGCTGCCCACCGGCGGCTGGTTTCCTGTGTTGGTGGCCGGCTTGTTGGTGTTTACCTTCAGCACTTGGCGGCGTGGCCGAGCGCTTTTGGAGCAACAGTCCGACAACGGCATGGATTTACGGGAGTTTGTTAATAATCTCACCGAATACCCGCCGCAAACCGTATCCGGTAATGCCGTTTATATGGCGGGCAACCCCAACGGCGTACCGCGTGCGCTACTGCATAATCTGAAACACAACAAAGTGCTGCACGAACACAATTTCCTGCTCACCATCAAAACGCTGGAAACCCCGCGCGTTGCCAACGAAGATCGTTTGAAAATCGAGCCCTTGGGCGGCAGTTTTACCTGTATCACCGCCTTTTACGGCTTTAAGGAAACCCCGCGCATCCGCCGCATCATGGATCTGGTTGCCCAAAAAGACATTGAACTGGAAATGGCCGACACATCCTTCTTTCTCTCGCGCGACAGCATCCGCATCAACGAAATCACTCCGCCCGGCGGCATGAACCGGCTGCGTGCCCGTTGGTTCAAATGGCTGTATAAAAACAGTACGCCGGCCACCGATTTCTACCGCATTCCCGACAACCGCGCGGTGGAATTGGGATCGCAGCGTAATTTGTGATACAAATGCATAAATGCCTGTCTGAAAAACTGTTTCAGACAGGCATATTGCATAGAACAAGCTGGTTTGCTATCTCAAATTGTATGATTACATCCAACTACTTGCGGCTTATGTTGGTTTACGTTAATCTTTTCTGGCGTTGAATCGATGGCATTTTTTTAGATTCATCATGATTTTTCACTCTCACAAACCCATCAGGAGAAACGTATGAAACTATTGAAGATTACTCTGCTTGCCGCGTCTTTGGCTGCGTTAAGCGCTTGCGGCGGCGAACCAAAATCGGCCGGCGGCGAGACGCAAAAAAGCGAGGCGCTTGCGGCGGCGGGCAAACTGCAAACCAAATTCGTGACCATCGCCACCGGCGGCGCTTCCGGTCCCTACAATATTTTGGGCACTTCGCTGGCCGAGGCTTATGCCAAAGAGTTCGGCGTGAATTCTAAAACGCAAACCACCGGCGCTTCGGTGGAGAACATCAATTTAATCAATCAGAAAAAAGCCGAAATGGCGTTTGTGATGAGCGATGTGTTAAGCGACGCGGTTAACGGCGTCAACAGCTTCCCGCAAAAAATCAGCAGCGTATCGCAAGTTGCCGCACTCTATCCCAACTACGTGCAAGTGGTCACTTCTTCTAAATCGGGTATCAAAACCTTGGCCGATTTGCGCGGAAAACGTGTGGCTGTCGGCGCGCAAAATTCCGGCGTGGAAGTGAATGCACGCAACCTGATCAACGGTTTCGGCATGACCTATAAAGATTTGAAAGTCGATTATCTGGGCTATGCCGAGGCGGCGGATGCATTGAAATCGGGCAAAATCGATGCGGCTTTCCTTACCAGCGGCCTGCCGAACTCTTCGCTGATGGAATTGCAGCAGGGTTTTGATTTGCAGCTGGTGAGCATTCCGGCCGATAAGATTGCCGAAATTGCCAAAGACAAACCTTATTTCGTTGCCATGAATATTCCGAAAGGGACTTACGGCAATGCGGAAGACGTGCCCACGGCGGCGATCCGCAACGCACTGGTGGTGAGCAACGCATTGAGCGAGGACGATGTTTATCAGTTAACCAAATCGTTCTATCAAAACCTAAGCGTACTGCAAACCGCGCATCAGGCCGCCAAAGAGATTGATCCGGTAAAAGCCAAGGAAGGTTTTGTCGCGCCGATGCACCCGGGTGCCAAAAAATATTACGACGAAGCGGCTAAATAGCTCCGCCTTTTCAGACAGGCATGGCGTTCAAATGCCTGTCTGAAAACGTTTTCCTGTGTATGAAGAAACTGATCCGGTTGCTTACGGCAGGCGCATTGCTGCTTGCTCTGGTTTGGCCGCGCGCTGCGGTGAGAATAGGCCTGTCTGAAAGTTCGTGTTACTTGCCCGCCGAGCGCTTCGTGTTGCAATGGCGCCATTCGGTGGAACACCAGCTTTGGCGCGAATATTACCGTTCCGACGGGCAATCGCTGCATTTGGAGCGTACCGAAATGCAAACGTTCGGCGCGGGTACCCCGGCAGGCGGGCAAACCGTTTCGGCGGAAAAAGGCTTTGTCGGCTTCAAAAGTTCGGTGCGTTTGCCCGAGCTCAACTGGGTGGTTTCAAGAAACATGCAGGGGGAAATCCGTACGCTTCAATCTGCTTGGCCGCTGTATGCCCAAGTGCCCGATTACTCGACAATCCACATTACGCCTGCTTATCTTGCGCAGATGGTAGTGTGGCTGGGAGCTTGTGATGACTGAACCTCTCCAACCGGAAGCCGCGGTGAACAGCCGGGAAATTCTGGAAAAATACGACCGTGAATCGGTTACCCGAAACCTCAAAAGCAAAAGCGTAAGCAAAATCATTGCGGTGATTGCGGTTTTGTACTCTTTATTTCACGTTTACATTACTTTTTTTCCGTTGCCGACGCTGATCCAGCGCTCGATACACGTTGCGGTGGGCTGCGCTTTGGTATTTCTGATTTATCCGCCGGCAAAAAGGAGCAGCCGCAGTACGGTGGCTTGGTATGACTGGTTGTGGTTTCTGGCCGCCTGCTCCGGCGCCGGCTATCTGATTTGGCAATACGACGACATCATGACGGTGCGCGGCGGTATTCCGAACCAGTTGGATATTGTGTTTTCGATGATTACCACGGCGGTGGTCATCGAAGCGGCAAGAAGGATTACCGGCTGGATTTTGCCGCTTTTCGCGCTGATTTTTCTGGCCTATCCGTTTATCAGCCACATGGATTTTATGCCCGACCGCCTGCTGACGCGGCCTTATGATTTGGGCGATATTTTCGGCCAGCTCTATCTGAAAACCGAAGGGCTGTATTCCACCGCCATCGGCGCATCGGTAACGTTTATTTTCCTGTTTATCCTGTTCGGCGCTTTTTTGGCGCGCTCCGGGATGGGGCAGTTGTTTAACGACATGGCTTTGGCGCTGGCCGGCCACAAGCAGGGCGGGCCGGCGAAAGTAGCAGTGATTTCCAGCGGCTTCATGGGCAGCATCAACGGGGCGGCGGTGGCCAATGTGGTTGGTACCGGCGCGTTCACCATTCCCTTAATGAAGAAAATCGGCTACCACAAAAATTTTGCCGGCGCGGTGGAGGCCAGCGCTTCGGTGGGCGGCCAGATTCTGCCGCCGATTATGGGCGCCTCCGCCTTTATCATGGCGGAAACCACCGGTGTGAAATACAGCACCATCGCTTTGGCCGCTTTGCTGCCGGCCTTGCTGTATTACTTGGGCGTGATTGCGCAGGTGCACTTTCGCGCAGGCAGGCGCGATTTGAAAGGGATTCCGAAAGCCGATCTGCCGCGTCTGAAGGAAGTGTTGAAAGCGCGCGGCCATATGCTGCTGCCGATTGTGGCTTTGGTGGTGATGCTGGCCGAATCGGTGCCGGTGGGCTATGCTGCGGCGTATACCATCGGCATTACCGTGGTGATCAGCTGGCTGCGTGAGGAAACGCGTATGGGTATCCGCGAGATTATCGGCGCGCTGGAAGACGGTGCCAAACAGTCGCTCTCGGTGATGGCGGCCTGCGTGGTCGTCGGCATCGTCATCGGCGTGGTGAACCTGACCAGTTTCGGTACGGTGATGACTTCCTCCATCGTTACCCTCGGTGCCGGCTCGTTGCTGCTGACTTTGATTTTAACCATGGTCGCTTCGATGATTCTGGGCATGGGGCTGCCTTCGATTCCGGCTTATATCATCACCGCAACCATGGCCGCGCCGGCGCTGGCTTCGTTTGACGTGCCGGTGCTGGTGGCGCATATGTTCGTGTTCTATTTCGGTATTTTCGCCAACATCACACCGCCGGTCGCCTTGGCAGCCTTCGCCGGTGCCGGTATTGCCGGCGGGGATCCGATGAAAACCGGTTTCCAGTCGCTCAAGCTGGCGTTGGCGGGCTTTATTGTGCCGTTTATGTTTGTGTATAACCCGAACATGATGATGATTGATGTGAGCAACGCCGCGGTAACCGCTACCTCGTTCCCGCTGCCGCCTTGGTGGACGATTGCATCGGTCAGCATTACCTCGATTGTCGGCGTGTTGAGTTTGTCGGCGGCGGTGGAAGGTTATTTCAAAACGCACCTGCCTGCTTGGCAGCGGCTGCCGTTAGCTGCCGGCGGTTTGATGATGATTATTCCCGAATTAATCACCGATCTGGCCGGCATGGCTTTGGTGGCGGTGATTTTGCTGATGAACAGCCGTGCCGCAAAAACGGAGCGCGCCAAATCCTTACCGTAAAAAGCTTTGAGCGGCGCTAAGCGGATTTAATTACTTCGATACAAGGCAGCAAGCCGAAGACAGTACAAGTAGTACGGAACCGATTCTGTTGCCGCTTCAGCGGCTTACAAAATCGTTCTCTTTGAGCTAAGGCGCAGCAGAGCCTTCGCGAAAGTTAATTAAATCCGCTATATGCCTGTCTGAAAAGATTGCTTTCATTCTTTCAGACAGGCATATTTTGTTTGCAAAAGCAAAATAAAAGGAACTAACTGCCTTTTATGGCTACTTACTTTAAAACATTCGAAAAGCGCGCCTCCTAATGAACATACTCCTGCAAACCCTGCTGGAACGTAAAACCGAATTGCTCGATGCCACGCTGGAGCATTTGCTGATTTCACTGGCTGCGCTTATGTGTGCGGTGGCGATTGCCGTGCCGTTGGCGGTGTGGTTTTCCGGCCGCCGCAAGCAGGCGGAAACGGTGTTGCAGTTTACCGGCGTGTTGCAAACCATTCCTTCGCTGGCCATGCTGGGTTTGCTGATTCCGTTTGTCGGCATCGGTACGCCGCCGGCGCTGATAGCCTTAACGCTTTACGCTCTGCTGCCGATTTTTCAAAACACTTATCTCGGTTTTTCCGAAATCCCTCCCTCGATTAAAGAAGCGGCTACCGCTTTCGGGCTGTCGCGTTGGCAGAAACTGGTGCGGGTGGAGCTGCCGTTGGCGCTGCCGGCGATGATTTCCGGCATCCGCACCGCCGCCGTGCTGATTGTCGGCACCGCCACGCTGGCGGCTTTGGTGGGCGCGGGCGGTTTGGGCAACATCATTCTGCTGAGCATAGACCGCAACAATATGGCGCTTACCTTTATCGGCGCGGCCGCTTCGGCGCTCTTGGCGGTAGGCGTGAGCGGGCTTGTGTATTGGCTGCAGCGCAAAAAAGCCGGCCGTGCGCTGGGCCTGGGGGTTTTGCTGGTGGCGTTGCTGCTGGGCGCGCAATGGTGGAATCATCAGGGCAGCGGCCGCCAAGTGGTGATTGCCGGCAAGCTGGGCAGCGAGCCGGATATTTTAATCAATATGTATAAACTTTTGATTGAGACGGAAAACCCGGATGTTCAAGTGGTGCTGAAACCGAATTTCGGCAAAACCAGTTTCCTGTTCAACGCGCTCAACAGCGGCGAAATCGATATTTATCCCGAATTTACCGGCACCGTATTGGAAAGCTTGGTCAAGCGGCCGGCCGGGCAGGAAGGCCGGATTCTGAATCCGCAAGAAACTTATCTGCTGGCCAAAGATTTGCTGGCCGAACAATATCAGATGGTGTTTCTGGCGCCGATGAAATATCAAAACACCTACGCGCTGGCGGTGCCGCAGGCTTATGCGCAACAGCACCGGTTGGCCGCCATTTCCGATTTGGCCAAAGTGAAAGATAAGATACGCGCCGGTTTCACGCTGGAATTCATCGACCGGCAAGACGGCTACAAAGGCCTGTCTGAAACCCATCATATTCCGCTGAAACACGTTTCCAGCATCGAGCCTGCGCTGCGCTACACTGCGCTTTCAGACGGCCGCGTCGATCTGGTCGATGCCTATTCCACCGATGCCGAAATCCGCCGCTACCGCCTGCAACTCTTGAAAGACGATTTGCAGCTGTTCCCCCACTATCAAGGCGCGCCGCTGATGAAAGCCGAATTTGCCGAACAACACCCGCAAGTGGTGCAAGCGCTCAACCGGCTGGCCGGCAAAATCAGCGAAGAAGAAATGTCGGAAATGAACGACAGGGTGAAAAACAACGGCGAAGCGCCGGCCAAAGTTGCCGCCGAATACCTCAACACCCGCCAATTATTGAATAAGAAGGAGGCCCCATGAACGCGATTGTCGAATTTCGCGAAGTCGGCAAGCACTATGGCGAAAAACACGTGATCAGCGGCCTGAACCTCAGCATTCGCGAAGGCGAGTTTTTCGTGATGGTCGGCCCCTCCGGCTGCGGCAAAACCACCACCCTCAAAATGATTAACGCGCTCACCGAGCCCAGCGAAGGCGACGTATATTTCAACGGCCGGCGCATCAAAGATTACGACATCCGCCGCCTGCGCCACCGCATCGGCTACGTTTTGCAGCAGATCGCCCTGTTTCCCACCATGACCGTGCGGCAAAACATAGAGCTGATTCCCGATATTTTGGGCTGGAGCAAAAGCGAACGCCGCCGGCGCAGCGGCGAATTGCTGGAAATGGTCGGCCTGCCGCCCGCCAAATACGCCGCCCGTTATCCGCACGAATTATCCGGCGGCGAACAGCAGCGCATCGGCATTTTGCGCGCGATTGCCGCCAAACCCGACGTGCTGCTGATGGACGAACCCTTCAGCGCGCTCGACCCGCTCTCGCGCAACGCCTTGCAGGAAATGGTGGCCGACATCCACCGCCGCCTCGGCACCACCGTCGTTTTCGTTACCCACAACATGAACGAAGCCCAACGCCTGGCCAGCCGCATCGCCGTATTGCAAGGCGGAAAATTGCAGCAATTGGGCACGCCCGAAGAATTGCAAACCCAACCGGCCAACGAATTCGTGCGCTCGTTTTTCCAAAGCGAAAATACCGATTACGGTAAAATCAGCCAGATTACCGATCTCTTGCCGCTCAGCGGCGACAATCTGCCGGAATTGCAACCCGATGATAACGTTGCCGAACTGTTTCCCCTGCTCGGCCGCCACCCGAGGGTGCGCATCCGCGGCTTGGGCGAAATCGACGGCAGCCGGGTGTTCGATTATCTGCACAACCGCCAGCGTTGAAGCCTTTAAATGAAAGAAAATCAAACCATGCCTGTCTGAAAAGCTTTTCAGACAGGCAGAGACCTTTGCAAAAAGCCGTGTTAATCCTAAATTAATGAATGTTTCGTCATACTCGGGCTTGACCCGAGTATCTGTTATTTCTTCCCAAACAACCAGATGCTCGGGTCAAGCCCGAGCATGACGCACGTGCTTAAAGTATCGAAAAGAGTTTTGCAAAGGGCTCTGGCATTTATTCCAGCAGGCAGCTTCAAAATGCTACAATTGCCTTTTATCACCCATCGACATTCCCCGAATATCCATGAAAAAAACCGTCGCCCCCAAGTCTTTCGAAGATGCGCTCAAGCGTCTGGAAACGCTCACCCAAGCCATGCAGAGCAGTGAAATGCCGCTGGAAGATGCATTGGCCGCCTATCAGGAAGGCAACGAATTGGTGAAATATTGCCAGCAGAAATTGACCGAAGTGGAGCAAAAGCTGCAAGTATTGGATGCCGGCGAACTGAAGGATTTGAATCTTGAGCACAGTGAATGATTTGAAAGCCTGGCAGCAACAGGCGCAGGCGCAAACCGAATTGGTACTGGAGCGCGTATTACCGGCGGCGGCCAGCGTGCCCGCCACCTTGCACGAAGCGATGCGTTACAGCGCGCTGGATGGCGGCAAACGCTTGCGCCCCCTGCTGGTGTTGGCCGCTTCCGAATTGGGCGGGGCCGATTTTAATGCGGTGGAACAGGCGATGGCGGCTATCGAGATGGTACACGTTTATTCGCTGGTGCACGACGATATGCCGGCGATGGATAACGACAGCCTGCGCCGCGGCAAGCCGACTTGTCATGTGCAATATGGCGAAGCCACCGCGCTGTTGGCCGGAGATGCCTTGCAAACGCAGGCTTTCGATGTATTGAGCCGCCCCACCGGCCTGCCGGCCGCGCGCCAGCTGAAAATGGTATCAGTGTTGGCCAAAGCTTCCGGCAGCCTCGGCATGGCAGGCGGGCAGGCGATTGATTTGGCCCATGTCGGCAAACCTATGAACCAAGCCGAATTGGAACAGATGCACGGCCTGAAAACCGGCGCGCTGATCCGCGCCGCCGTGGCGCTCGGTGCGTTGTGCTGCCCCGATTTGGGCGAGGAGGATTTGCAGCGGCTGGACCAATACGCCGCCAAGTTGGGGCTGGCTTTCCAGGTAATAGACGATGTGCTCGATTGCGAGGCCGATACCGCCACGCTGGGCAAAACAGCGGGTAAAGACGCTGATAACGACAAACCCACTTATGTAAAACTGATGGGCTTGGCCGAGGCGCGCCGCTATGCGGAAACCTTGGTCGCCGATGCGGTGGCGCTGCTCTCGCCGTTTGGCGATAAAGCATGCCATTTGCGGCAATTGGCCGAATTTGTGACTGCGCGTAAGCACTAGGGGCTGCCGACACAACGCAACGGCGGTATTTTTGGTCAAAATCCCCCGTCTGCGGCGTTCAAAATGCTCGCAAGAAGTCCAATCTTGCTGCGCTTTTTGCCTTGAAAAACGGCTTCGCTGGTCAATGCAACAGCCCCTAGCCCCTACGCACAGATTTGATTAGCTACCCGTATGCAGGAGGAGACGATGAGTATTTCCGAAAATAAAATCGGTTTCTATGTTGGCGAACATTGGGTGGAAGTGCAGGGCAAAACGCGCATGATTTATCCGCTCTGGTGTGTTTCGGTTGACGGTATCGTACAGGATTCGAAGAAAAAAGTAGGCAAATTCTCGCTCAATGCAATGGCCGGCACGCAGCAAATCGTGGTTGATATCCGGCAAAGCTGGTTTGGCGATGTGGTGCTTAGCGTAACGGTTGAGGGCAAACCCATCCAAGTATTGAACGGTTTTTTGCTTTGAGCCTGTTGCGGCAAACCAGTAAATCCACCATACCGGATTGTCGGAGAAACGCAGTCAATCGGCCGGAAGGCTTAGGCCTTTTCCCGTTTGCCGTTTAGACTGCCGTTTTATATAGTGGGCTAAATCTAATCCGCTATAGCGGATTAACTTAACTTTCGCTACGGCGCTGCTGCGCCTTGTCGTACTACTTGTACTGTCTGCGGCTTGCTGCCTTGTATCGAAAATTAATTTAAGCCGCTATATTTTATTGAAAATGAGGAATGTGTTATGCGTTTTTCTTCCCGCCCGCTGGCTGCCGTGTTATTGGCATTGGCCGCCTTGCCCGTTTCTGCCAAAGATTTAACCGTATCCGCCGCAGCCAGCCTGAAAGATGCGTTTCAGGAAATCGCCGCGCAATATCAGCGCCAACATCCGGGTGTGGAGGTACGCCTGAATACCGCAGGATCGGGGGCGCTGGTGCAGCAGTTGAAGCAAGGTGCGCCGGTAGACGTGTTGGCAACGGCCGACCAAGCTTCCATGGACGAGGCTGCCAAGAATAAAAGTATCGATGCGGCCAGCCGCAAAACTTTTGTGCGCAATGATCTGGTGATGGTGGTGCCGAAAAACAGCAATATCCGCCTGCAAAAATTATCCGACTTGCAACAAAGCGCCATCCGACGCATTGCCCTGAGCAATCCCGACAGCGTGCCGGTAGGCCGCTATTCCAAACAGGCGCTGACCAAAGCCGGCTTGTTTGAGGCGGTTAAGCCCAAGCTGATTACCACGCAAAATGTGCGCCAGTCGTTGGATTATGTGGCGCGCGGCGAAGTGGATGCCGGTTTTGTTTACCGTACCGATGCCGCACTGATGCCGGATAAGGTGAGCATCACCGCCGTTGTGCCGCTGGATACGCCCGTGTCGTATCCGATTGCAGTGGCCGCGCACAGCAGCGATAAGGCCGAAGCCCGCCGTTTCGTTGATTTCGTCTTATCGCCGGCCGGACGCAAGGTTTTGGACAAATACGGTTTTAGCCGGCCTTGATTGATTGGTATGCCTGTCTGAAAACTTATTTTCAGACAGGCATACGTTTTTTACCCTGCCCGTTGCGGCGTTGTCATATTTTTATTCATTATTCCGATTTATGTTTCTCGAAGCATGGCCGGCTCTGAGCCTGTCGCTGAAAGTGGCGCTCTGGGCTACCGTACTCAACCTGATTCTCGGCGTGGCCGCCGGCCTGCTGCTGGCCCGCCGCCGTTTTCCCGGCCGCGACCTGCTCGATACCGTGCTGACGCTGCCGATGGTGTTGCCGCCGACCGTATTGGGTTATTACCTGTTGGTGCTGTTCGGCCGCAACGGCTGGATAGGCCGATGGTTGCAGGAAACTTTCGGATTCAGCCTGATTTTTACTTGGCAGGGCGCGGTGCTGGCGGCAATGGCGGTGACCTTTCCGCTGGTCTGCAAACCGGCGCGGGCGGCGTTTGAAGAGGTGAATCCGCAGCTGGAACAGGCCGCGCGGGTATTGGGCCTGTCTGAAAGCGCGGTTTTTTTAAGGGTAACCCTGCCTCTGGCTTGGCGCGGCATTCTGGCCGGCTTGCTGCTGGCGTTTGCCCGTGCGCTGGGAGAGTTCGGCGCCACGCTGATGATTGCCGGCAGCATTCCCGGCGAAACGCAAACCCTGTCGATTGCGGTTTATGAAGCGGTGCAGGCCGGCAACGATCAGCTGGCGGCCGGTCTGGTATTGCTGATTTCCGCCGTTTGCGTAGCGGTATTGTGGGGCGCCGGTCGCTTGGCCAAACCGAGGGGGCAGCGATGAGCCGGGAAGTTGTATTCGATTTTGCTTTTAACGCCCGCTTCAGCGCCGGTACGCGCCGTTTTACCCTGGATATCCGTTGCCGCAGCGAGGCGGTGCGGCTGGCGGTAATCGGCCCTTCCGGAGCAGGCAAAAGCCTGATGCTGCAATTGCTGGCCGGCTTGCAGCGCCCGCAAAGCGGCCATGTCAATATTGCCGGCCGCTGCTACGGCGATTTAAGCCGCCTGTTCTGGCTGCCGCCGCAACAGCGCCAGGTCGGGCTGGTGTTTCAGGATTACGCATTGTTTCCGCACCTTACCGTTGCGCAAAATATCGGCTTCGGCCTTGATACCGGTTGGCAAAATCCGAAACGCCGCCGCCTGCCCGAGGCCGTTTCGTTTTGGTTGGAACGCATGCAGTTAAGTGAAATCGCCGATCATTATCCGCACCAAGTTTCCGGCGGGCAACGCCAACGTATCGCGCTGGCCCGTGCGTGTATTGCCCGCCCCAGGTGGCTGCTTTTGGATGAGCCGTTTGCCGCGCTCGACCCTGATTTGCGCAGCCAGATGCGGGGCTTGGTGGGTCAAGTGCAGCAGGAATTGGCGATTCCGATGCTGATTATCAGCCACGATATGGAGGATACCCATGTGTTGGCCGATGAAGTCATCCGCATGGAAGACGGGATATTGCGGCATGATGGCGCTTAGCAAACCATTGGTTGGGTATGAAAGGTTTAGGCCTGTCTGAAAAGATTTTCAGACAGGCCTAAATGATTTATTTATAAAAATATAGCGGATTTAATTAACTTTCGATACAAGGCAGCAAGCCGCAGACAGTACAAGTAGTACGGCAAGGCGCAGCAACGCCGTAGCGAAAGTTAAGTTAATCCGCTGTTCAATGTTTTATCAACATTTCGCTTCGGCATTCTTACGGGCGTAATACCACCAGTTCAACACCAAACACACCACATAGAAAACGATAAAACCGATTAATGCGGCATTGACGCTGCCGGTTAAATCTATCGATGTTCCGTAGCTTTTGGGGATGAAAAAGCCGCCGTAGGCCGCGAAGGCGGCGGTAAAGCCGATCACCGCCGCACCTTCTTTGGTGGCGTTCAGGCGCGCCTGCTCTTCGCTTACCAAGCCTTGTTGGGCGAATTTTTGGTGCATATTGAGAAAAATCACCGGCACCTGCATAAAGGTGGAGCCGTTGCCCAGGCCGGTGAGGGCGAAAAGGGCGATAAAGCAGGCGAAAAAGCCCCAGAAATTGCCGCCTTCGCCGTTGGCGGGCAGAAAGGAAATCACGCCGATAACGGCGGCAATCATGCCGGCGAACACGAGTTGGGTAATCAGCGCGCCGCTTTTGATTTTGTCGGACAGCCAGCCGCCGAGCGGGCGTGCCAGCGCGCCCACCAGCGGGCCTAAAAAGGCGTATTTAACGGGGTCGATGCCGGGAAACTGGCTTTTGGTGAGCAGCGGGAAACCGGCGGCGAAGCCGATAAACGAGCCGAAGGTGCCCAGATAAAGTATGCACATAATCCAGTTGTGTTTGCGGCTGAAAATCACCGCTTGTTCTTTAAAGCTGGCTTTGGCGCTGGCCAAGTCGTTCATGCCGAACCAGGCGGCCAGCGTGGAAAGAATGATGAACGGCACCCAGATAAAGCCGGCGTTTTGCAGCCACATCTGTTTGCTTACATCGTCTTTTACCCAAGTTTGCGGCTCGCCGCCCAAGGCGCCGAACACGCCGGCGGTAATCACCAGCGGCACCACAAACTGCACCGCCGACACGCCCAAGTTGCCCAAACCGGCGTTTAAGCCCAGCGCGGTACCTTTTTCGGCTTTGGGGTAGAAAAAGCTGATGTTGGCCATGCTGGATGAGAAATTGCCGCCGCCGAAGCCGCACAATAGTGCCAGCACCATCATGGTGATATAGCTGGTATCCGGGTCTTGCACGGCGAAGCCCAAGCCGACGGCGGGCAGCAGCAGGCTGGCGGTGGAGAGCGCCGTCCATTTTCGGCCGCCGAAAATCGGCACCATAAATGAATAGAAAATCCGCAGGGTGGCGCCGGATAAGGCGGGCAGCGCGGCCAGCCAAAACAATTGGTTGGGGGTGTATTTGAAGCCGATATTGGGCAGGTTCACCACCGCCACGCTCCACACCTGCCAGATGGCGAATGCCAGAAGCAGCGCAGGAATGGAAATCCATAAATTGCGGCGGGCAATTTTTTTACCGGTGTTCTGCCAAAAATCTTTATCTTCCGGCTGCCAGTGTTCGATTAAATATGACATGGTGTATTGATTCCTCGGATAATGGTTTCGGTATGCCTGTCTGAAACTTTTTCAGACAGGCATTTCATTCAAGATTCGTTTCTTTCTGCAACCGTACGCTGATCCCGTTTGGCTTTAAACGAAAAGTGCATCCAGATCAGCGACACGCACACGGTGCCGTAGAGCAGCATAAAGCTGGTGGAGCGGATGCCGGTGAAGTCTTCGAGCACGCCGAACATAATCGGCAGCAGAAAGCCGCCCATGCCGCCGGCCAGCCCCACGATGCCCGAAACCGCGCCGATGTTGTGCGGATAATCGTCGGCCACGAATTTGAACACCGAAGCCTTGCCCACCGCCATCGCCACGCCCACGGTAAACATCAAAATGGTGAACAGCGTCACGTTGAGGCCGATGTGCAGGCCGAGCGTGCCATAAGTGGTTTTAATCAGCATGTCGGTTTGCGGGTAGGAGAGCAGGAAAAAACACACCCAGCACACCCACATCACCGCCCAAGTTACCTTATAAGCGCCGAATTTGTCGGAAAGATAACCGCCGAGCGCGCGCAAAACGCCGCCGGGCAGCGAGAAGCAGGCAGCCAGAAAGGCGGCGGTTTTCAAACTCATGCCGTATTCGCCCACATAATATTTGGTCATCCACAAGGCCAGCGCCACATAGCCGCCGAACACCACCGAATAATATTGGCTGTAACGCAGCACGCCCGGGTCTTTCAACAGCGCGAGCTGTTCGCGCAGGGTAACGCTCGAAGAAACCAGATGCTTGGGATCGTGATAGCTGGTGAACCAGAAAATCACCGCCATCGCCAGCATAATGGCCGAATACACGGTGGGCACAATCTGCCAAGTGCCGTAGGTGGTAATCAGCCAGGCCGCCAGAAATTTATTCACGGCAGAGCCGGCATTGCCCGCGCCGAACACGCCCATCGCCATGCCCTGCTGGTGTTTCGGAAACCAGCGCGCCACATAGGGCGTGCCCACCGAAAACGAGCCGCCGGCCAAGCCCATCAGCAGGCCGATAATCAGGAAATGCCAGTAATGGGTGGCATAACTCATCAGAAAAATCGCCGGCACCGAAATCATCATCAGCGCAAACAACACGACGCGGCCGCCGTAGCGGTCGGTGAGTATGCCCAGCGGCACGCGGATTAACGAGCCGGACAACACCGGCAGCGCAATCAGAATGCCGTATTGGGTTTGGTTGAAGCCCATTTCCTCCTGAACTTTGATGCCCACCACCGCCAGCATCATCCAAATCATAAAACACACGGTAAACGACAGCGTGCTGGACACCAGCACCGAATAGCGTTTATAGGTTTCAGAGGCCATGCGCCCCATCCTTTCTTACAATTACGATAACATTCTTGGCTCAGCATACCTTACGCTTTCCGGCGCACACTGCGTATGCGCTTGAAGGAGAAAGTGCGCAAAGCATTGGGCATAGGCGGCATAGGCCGAACAGTGCAAAAAGATAGTTATTTGGTAGTAAGCAGAAAAAAAGCACACCGTAAGGGTGTGCGGATAATGGGGAATAAAGGATTTCAGACGGCCTGCGGCCTTTGCGAATCATTTCAGCACTTTGAAACACTTGCGTCATGCTCGGGCTTGACCCGAGCATCTTTTTGTTTGGGAGGACAGTATCTACGCATGCTGTTGCCAAGTAGTTTGGCTATTCCCCGGCCTCAATCCGCCGCCGATGCGCGGGCAAACAGCACGGTATTTTCCAGTTCGATATGATCCTGCAAATCGCTGACCAGCGTTTGCAATGCGGCGTATAAACGCTGCCAGCTCGGGCAGGCTTGGGCGGGCGGGGTGAAATGATCAGTAAGCGCCAGCAGGCGGGCAATGGTTTGTTCGTGTTCTTCGTGCTCGTGCATCATCACGCGGATGGGCATGGCGGCATGCTGTTTCATACCGTTGGCCAGCATGGGGAACAACACCTGCTCTTCTTTTTGCATATGCGAGAGCAAATCGGCCTGCATGGCTTGCAGCAGGGGCAGGATTTCCGCCGGAAACCCACCGGCGTGTACCGAAGCGACTTTTTCGGCCAAAGGCAGGATTTCCAGAAACTGGTGGCGGTGGGTTTGGTGGTAGCGGGCGAGAATATGCTCGATTAGGGCGGCATCGCTGCTGTTTTGCCAAATAGAGAAGTCTTCCATGGTACTTCTTTCGCTATCGGGTTTCAGACAGGCCTATTCTATAAAAACCGTGCTTTTTGCGCGTTAGGATTAAGGGGGAAGCGCTATCGGCCGGAAGGATTATGGCGGCGGGGGAACGCAATCCGGCAGCCTGAAACCTTTGCGGAAATACCCTTAAGGCCGTCTGAAATGCTGAAATCCCGTCACACTCGGGCTTAGCCTGGGCATCTGTTATTTCTTTTGCAAAAAAGATGCCCGGGTTGAGCACGGGCATGACGCAGAGAGTTTAAGATGTTGGGAGAAATTTTGTAAAGTTCTCGGCCGGTCTTCCGCCGCGCTCAATCCTGCGGCTGCGGCACGTTATGCTGCACGGCATACACCGCCGCCTGCACGCGGCTGGTGAGTTCGAGTTTGCGCAGAATGTTCTGCACGTGCACCTTGATGGTGGATTCGGCCAAATCGAGTTTGCGCGCAATTACCTTGTTGCTGCGGCCTGCGGCCAGATGGCCGAGAATTTCAAGCTCGCGCTGGGTGAGGCTGTCGAGTGCGCCGGCCACGGCGGGTGCGCCGGGGTTGATTAAAGACTGCACCAGCCGCGCGGTCATTTCGGGAGAAAACACATTGTCGCCGGCGGCGGCTTTTTTGATCGATTCGATTAAAAACTCGGCATGGATGTTTTTGAGCAGAAAACCGCGCGCGCCCAAGCGCATACATTCGGTTAAGTCTTCACTGTCTTCCGAAACGGTGAGCATCACCACGGTTTGCTCGGGGCGGCTGCTGAGTATCTGCGCCAGGGCTTCTCGGCCGTTCATCACCGGCATATCCAAATCGAGCAGCACCACGTCGGGCGCGGCCTGTTCGACCAGCTTCACGCCGCTGAGGCCGTCTGAAGCCTCGCCGATCACTTCAAAGCCTTCCTGCCGCGCCAGCAGGGCCTTGATGCCGCTGCGAAACAGGGTGTGGTCGTCGATTAACACAATGCGGATGGGTTCGGTGGTGTGTTCGAGGGTCATAATAAAACTCTTTCTTGTTGCGGCAGGGTCAGGCGGATTAAGGTGTGGCTGCCGCTCTGTGAATCAATCTCCAGCCGGGCGTTGATGCGCAAGGCGCGCTCGCGCATGATGCCCAGGCCGACGTGGTTGCCGGACAGTTCGTTCAGACGGCCTGTGTCGAAGCCTTTGCCGTTGTCGCGTATGCTCATGGCGAAATCGCGGCTGTTGTCGAATTCTATATCCACTTGCGTGGCTTGTGCGTGTTTGCGGATATTCGACAGGCTTTCCTGCAAAATAAAAATAAACTGCAACTGCTGCTCGCTGCTCAGATCGGGGCCGTCGCCCCGCCAAACCGTGTTCACTTCAACCTGCGTTTGCTGTTCGAAGCGTTTGCTCAGGGTTTGCACGGCTTCGGCGAATTCTTTGCGGCTGATTTTGGTGCGGAAGTTCAGCAGCAGCTCGCGCACGTCTTCATAGCATTCCTGCACGCCTTCTTTGATAAATTGCAGGTTTTCGCTGATTTGCGCCTGCTCCTGCGCCGCCAGCGCGCTCTCGAGCATCTGCACTTGCAGGTTTAGAAAGGTGAGGGTTTGGGCGATGCTGTCGTGCAGCCCCTGCGCCATCAGGTTGCGCTCCTGCAAAACGGCAAGCTGGCGGCTTTCGTCGGCCAGGCGGATATTGCTCAGCACGCCGGCAAGCTGGTTGCACAAGGTGTCGAGCAGCTCGCGCATGCCCGGCTCGAGTTCGTAGGCTTCTTTGAAATAGAGCGTCATCAGCCCCAAATCGACGCCGTTGTAGCGGATATCGAACACTTGAAGATAGTGGAAGCCCGATTTTTCGCAACCGGCCAGCTGCTGCCCGGCTTCGGCGGGGCGGGTGAAGGTAATCGGCTGCCAATCGTGCTGCGCCACCGCGCGGCCGCAGAAGCAGTCTTCCAAACGGCGGCAGGCTTCGGCGGTTTGCAGGTTTTCGGGCAGGCCGCGGTGGGCAACCAAATCCATGCGTTCGCGCTCGAAATCGAGCAGGCGTATGCTGCCCGCGTCGGCGGGCACAAGGTTCATGATTTTCTCTAAAAAGGTTTCGCCCGCTTCGGCGGCCGTCTGAATGCGGTTGAGAAAGCGCGAGAAAAAATAAAGCGTGCCCAGCGTGTAGTTTTTTTCGGCCAAATCGCGGGTTTTTTCGGCCACTTCCTGCTCCAAATGAGCGTATAGCTGTTGCAGGCGCAGGCTCATCTGGTTGAAGCCTTTATCCACTTCGGCAAATTCGGCCGAGCCGTCTATCGGCACCTGCACGCCCAGTTTGCCGTCGTGTATGTCGCTCACGCCCTGCTGCAATTGGTCGAGCGGGCGGATAATCCACAAATAAAGCAGCAGCACCATCACCATCGCACCGGCCAGCACCAGCACCATCAGCCCGCTTTGGAAAAAGCGCAGCCATTTGGTGTGGCGCGCGTTCACCGATTCGGCCGACAGCACCAGCGCGTCGATCGAATCGACAAACTGCTCCAGCCTCTGCTCCGGCACGGTGCCGCCGCCCGCTGCCGCCCGTTGCAGCATCGGGCGGATTTCATTTTGCCAGCGGCGGGTGAGCGTTTGCATCTGCTCCTGCACTTCGGAGGTGTCGGGCAGAAACAGCGGCCGCGCCGGATCGCCCTGCTTCAATTGCGCGAGCGTGCGGTCGAAACGCTCGATACGCTCCAGAGCCTCCGCGCTGCGGCGCTCGCTGATCAGCAGCCCCAAACGGTAGGTTTGCATGCGCAGGCTGCCCGCATCGTTAATCGCCGCTCCGCCGCCTTCCAAACGCCACGACAGCAGCAGCGTCAGCACAATCGAGCCGACCGCCGCCGTTACCCATAAAACGGTGAGCAGTTTGAGGCGGGACGACAGGCTTTTGGGGTGTTTCATAACAGCGCATAACCGGAAACGGGGTGATAGAAAGACTGTTTTCAAACAGAAAGGTTTTATCACTATGAACGAGTTTATGTTGAATGAAAATAGCCCGACTGTGCTTTCGGGCTAATTCTTTAGAACTAAAGGCAATCAAACAGGCCGTTTTTTTGCAAAAACACCTTAAAAGGCCGTCTGAAATGCCCGATGCAACCATAACGTCATACTCGGGCTTGACCCGAGTATGACGGAGCGGTGCTGAAACAGTAGTGTCAAACAGGCCGTCTGAAACCTTTCAGACGGCCTGTCGCATGATTTCAAACAATCAA
>NZ_JAUNHL010000099.1 GCF_030523955.1 Neisseria sp. | reverse complement strand
TCCGCTTCTCCAAGGTGCGCATGGCATGCGACAAGGTGGAGGGCTGCATCTCCAAGCGTGCCGCCGCTTTGCGGAAACTGCCGGTCTCCACAATGGCAAAGCAGTTTTCCCGAGGGAGTAGCGTGGCACTCGGGGAAACAGGCCTTTTTGGTGTCCGCCTTGCGAGGAGGTAGTGTGGGTCTGGTGGATTTGTCAGGAAGATGCCGCGTATTCTCTAGCGACGCCCGCCTGATTACGACTTCCGGCATTGTTTTTGATGCGCCGCGCCAGCGCATCTTGGTTGCCAATGAAGATGTCGGCGTTTCGCCCCGAGGCAATGCGCAAAGTCTGAAGCGTACCGCGCAGGTGTTCGAGCTGGATGGAAACAGCGGAGAAGTGCGGCGCGTCTACGATTTTTCCCATTTGAGCCAAGGCGCCACGCTTTCCAACGACCTCACCGTCGATGACCAAGGCAATATCTATGTAACCGACAGCTTCCAGCCGCAGATTTACAAAGTGGCGCAAGGCAGCGGCGAAGTGTCGGTGCTGGTGCGCGATGCCCGTCTGAAACCCGAAAGCAGTGATCCGGCCACTGGTCTTTTGCCCAATCTGAACGGCATTGTTTACCACCCCCAAGGCTTTTTGCTGGCAGGCGATTATGTGCAGGGCAAGCTGTGGCGTATTCCGCTGGATAACCCTGCGGCATTGACCGAAGTGGCCCTGCCAGAGTGCCTCAAAGGCCCGGACGGGTTGTTGTTGCAAGATGCGCAAACGCTGGCCGCCGTGGAAACCGTAAAAGCGCCTGACGGCAGCGGTATGCAGAGCTTCGTCAGCCAGCTACGCTCACGCGACAACTGGCGCAGCGCTGAACTTGTCAGCCAGCGCGAACTGCCCGGTACGCAAGGCGCTACCACCGCTACCTTGCGCAACGGGCAAATCTGGGTGGTCAACTCCCGCTTTCCGCAACTGTTCGGCAACCCGCAAGCCACACCGTTACCGGCTTTGAACTCTTGCGTTTGGCCGAATAAAAGGCTTGCCGGTTAAAGAATGACAACGTGGGCGTTTCCTTTTCTTCTACCAGAAAACCACGCTAGCAGTAGGTCGGGCATTCATGCCCGACAGAATTTGTTCTACTTTTGTCGGGCATAAATGACCAACCTACAACTTTGCCGCCGAATAGGCAAATGCCTGTCTGAAAAACTCTTTCAGACAGGCATTGTGCCTTTCAGACGGCCTGAAACCTTACGCGGCAAACGCCGCCAATTCGTGCGGCGCGGTGTGCAGGCCGGGGTGTTGCGATAAGTGTGCAAACAGGTGTTCGGCCACCGCGCGCACGCGCGGGGGCAGGTTGCGGTGGGCGTATTGCAACACCAGCCGGTAGTCGCCGGCATGGTGGCAATCGCCAAGCAACACTTTCAGACGGCCTGCCTGCAAATGCGGCAGCGCCAGATAAATCGGGATTTCGGCGATGCCGCTGCCGTCCAGCGCCGCCAGAGCGCAGGCTTCGGGGTCGGAGAACGTTAATACGTGCCGCGCGGCTTCGAAGGGCAGCAAAGTGCCGTCTTGCCGGAAATACCAAGGCGAATACCTACAGCTCGCAAAACGGCGGGCAATCAGGCGGTGTTGCGGCAAATCTTCGACACGGCGCGGTGTGCCGTATTGCGCCAGATAGCCGGGGCTGGCCGCGAGGCAGAGGTGCAGCGGCGAGAGCGCGCGCGACACCAGCGAAGATTCGGCGATATGGCCGCCGCGGATCACCAAGTCGAAGCCGTCTTTCACAAAATCGATGATTCTGTCTTCAAAATCCAGCTCGATATCCAGCAAAGGGTGGCGCTGTTGCAAGGCGTGCAGGCAGGGCAGCACCAAGTTGCGGCCGATCACGTTCGACACCGACAGCCGCACGTTGCCGGCATATTGCCGCCCGCTGCCGCTGATATGCTCGGCCGCCTGCTGAAGCAGGGCGAGCGCCGTTTCGGCCTGGGTGAAAAAATGCTCGCCTTCGGCGGTGAGGCTCAGGCTGCGCGTGGTGCGGCTGAACAGGCGTGTGTTTAACGACTGTTCCAGCTGCCCGACGCTTTTGCTGACGGCGGCAGGGGTCAAGCCCAAGGCTTGTGCGGCGGCGGTGAAGCTGCCGTGCCGTGCGGTGTGGATAAAGGCATTGAGGGTTTTGAAATCGTTATCGAGCATTTTCAATTTTAAGTTGAGAGTGTTTTTACGATTATCGTATTTTTCTTTGATAAAAGAAACGTGATAATGGCGGCAAGTTAAATGAGATGACGGAGAATAGATGATGCAAAAGAATATTCTGATCGTTGCCGGCCACCCCGATTTGAGCCGTTCGCTGGCCAACCGCACCATTTTGGACGAAGTGGCGGCGCAACTGCCCCAAGCCGAAATCCGCAAATTGAGCGAACTTTATCCCGATTACCGCATCGACGTGGCCGCCGAGCAGGTCGCCCTGCAAAACGCCGATGTGATTGTGTGGCAGTTTCCCTTTTCATGGTATGCGCTGCCCGGGCTGATGAAAGTGTGGCTCGACGAAGTGTTCCTGCACGGCTTTGCCCACGGCTCCCAAGGCGTGTTGGGCGGCAAAAAGCTGATTTTGTCGTTTACCACCGGAGCGCCTGAAACCGCCTATGCCCGAGACGGTTTGATGCGGCACACGGTAGAAGACTATTTGGCCGCGTTTGAATCCACCGCCATTCTGTGCGGCCTGGATTTGCAGCCTGCGGTTTACACCTGCGGCATCGGCTACACCACCCGCAACAACGAAGCGGCCATTGCCGCCCAGCGCGAAGCCGCCAAAGCACACGCACAGCGCCTGCTGGCCGCCATCGAGGCCGTCTGAAAGGATAACACCATGTATTTAATCGACATTACCATCAAAACCGACGCTATTCCCGCCGGGCAAAGCGACACTCTGCTGGCCGGCCACCGCGCATGGTTTACCCGATATTTTGAACAGGGCAAATTCTTAATGCTCGGGCCGTACCGCGACCAAGCAGGTGCGGGCGTGATTATTGCCCAAACCGGCAGTCGGGAAGAGTTAGACGCCATGCTTGCCGAAGATGTGTATTGGGCCAACAAACTGGCCGATTACCGCGTGCGCGAATTCCAAGCCAGTTTGATTGCCGAGAACTTGAACCGCTTTACAGGCAAATGATTCAGGAGCAGAGTAATGAAATTATTGCGTTTATTTTTAGCGAGCCTTGCCATGATGACCGCCACTTTCAGCCATGCCGAACCGATTATCCGCATTTTTGAAATGCATATCCGCCCCGAAAGCGTGCAAGCATTTACCGAATTGGGCAAACACAATATCCGCCAATCGGTGAATACCGAACAAGGCGTGCTGGGCATGTATGTGATGACCGACAAACAAGACCCCAGCCGGTTTTATATCGTCGAAGCCTATGCCGATGAAGCCGCCTATCAGGCCCACCGCGCTTCACCGCATTTTCAAAGCTGGCTGAAAACCGCCCAGGACATGATCGTGTCGCGCAAAGTCGTGGAAACCGACCCGGTGGTGTTCGGCTCCAAAGCCGTGCCGGTCAAGTAAACGCCGGCAGGATGAAATATTTTTTCAACGTCAACAGCCAAGGAATCAGCCATGCAAAACATCACCGATAAAGCCGTCATCACCACCGGCGCCTCCAGCGGGTTGGGGAGCTCCCTTCCGATAGTGACTCTCGGCCCGCAGGACGCTGGAGAGCTCTTAACGCTTCAACGAGCTGCCTACCTCACCGAAGCCGCAGCGCATGGCGATTTCAACCTGCCGCCACTCACTCAGACCCTCACCGACCTCAAAACGGAACTGACCTCCGCAAACGTCCTGGCTCTCGGCATCCGGGACGCAGCGCGCCTGGTCGCTTCCGTGCGCCTGCATCGCGTTGGACCCGTCGTCGAACTCGGCCGCCTCATCGTCGCCCCTGACCGACAAGGCCAGGGCCTCGGCACCATGCTCTTGCTCCACGCAGAGTCAATCTCATCGGGATGCGACGAGATACGCCTCTTCACTGGCGAGCACAGCACGGCGAACATTCGGCTCTATAGGCGATACGGCTACGAGGAAACAGGTCAGACGCCCGTTGGGGCCTACAAGCTCATCCACTTCACCAAGGTGCTCAGCAGCGGTGCCTGATGAAGACTACGGCCGCTTGGCATAAGCGGAGCGGGTCGCGTGCCGCAGCCGGCAACCGATCCGGCGGTGCTTGCACCTTGACTGTCCATCCGTTTTCAGGCCACCTGAAAACCCCTTCATGAAACCCAAGGAGTCAACCATGACCATTGCCAACCAAATCGTCCTCATCACCGGCGCCTCCAGCGG